>SKLO01000012.1 GCA_007123195.1 Verrucomicrobiales bacterium
CCGGGGATGACGGCGGCACCACCGCGCGCCACCGCAGGCGGCAAAAACTGCGCGAAATGCTCGCCCGCACCCGCCCGCCGAGCCGCGACCCGCAGCTGTATGAACTGACCGACTACGTCGACATCAGCGCCGAATGACCTGCCGCGCCGTCGGGCACTCACCAGTTCGGCACGGCCCGCAGGATTGACACCACAATCGACTCCTCGACCGCGATCTCCCCCGGATTCACCCCGACCCGCCATGCCTCGGCCCGGCCCGGCATGGCGAAACCGTGGACCCGACGCGCGCGCCCGCAGCTGCCCCCACCTCAGGGGTTCGCAGCCGGGCTCATCATCGGCACCTCGCCGGCCGCCTGATCGGGCATGTCCGCCACCGCCGGCTGGGTCCGGCGCCCGGTGTCGGGATCGGCGTCGGGGGCCACGTAGTAAGTGTAGGCGCGCAGGCCATCGCGGTAGGCATCCATGGTGCGCTTGCGCTCGCGCGCCGAGATCCGGCCCTCGCGCACCGCCGCCTCGGTCAGCTTGCGGAACCGGTCGACCAGCTGGGCCGGATCATACTCGACGTAGGACAACACGTCGGCCACCGAGTCGCCCTCGATCTCGCGGTCATACACCACCTTGCCGTTCTCGATCCGCACGCTGACCACGTTGGTGTCGCCGAGCAGGTTGTGCAGGTCGCCAAGGGTTTCCTGATAAGCCCCCACCAGGAACACGCCCAGCAGGTATTCCTCGCCGTCGCGCAACTCGTGCACCGGCAGCGACTTCTTGACGTCGTGCAGGTCGATGAAGCGGTCGAGCCGGCCGTCGCAGTCGCAGGTGATGTCGGCGATCACCGCCGACCGGGTCGGGCGCTCCGCCAGCCGGTGCAGCGGCATCACGGGGAACAGCTGGTCGATCGCCCAGGCGTCCGGCAGCGACTGGAACACGCTGAAGTTGCCGTAGTAAAAGTCCGTCAGCTCGTCGCCAAGGTTCTGCAGGTCCTCGGGGATGTATTTCAGGTCGCGCACACTTTGTGAAATGCGCGACATGATGGCCCAGAACACCTCCTCCCCAAGCGCCCGCTCACGCAGGCTGATGGCGCCGTGGGTGAACAGGGTGCGCAGCTCGTCGCGGTAAAACAGGGCGTCGTTGTAGCACTCCTGCAGGTTCTTCTTGGTCATCACCCGGGACACCTCGAACAGGTTGCACAGCATCTCATGACTGCCTTCAGGCAGCACCTCGGGCAGGCCGTGGGTCTCGAACCGCATCACGTCCAGCACGTTCATCACCAGCACCGAGTAGTAGGCCACCACCGCCCGGCCCGATTCGCTGAGGATGTCCGGATGATCGACGCCGGCATTGTCGCAGGCGTTCATCACCACCTCCACCAGGTCGGCGGCATACTCGGCAATGGTGTAGTTCGAGCTGGAGGAGAAATTGGTCTGGGAGCCGTCGTAATCCACCGCCAGACCCCCGCCCAGGTCGAGCAACCCCATCCTGGCTCCCTCCTGAACCAGGCCGACGTAAACCCGCGCCGCCTCGGCCACCGAGCGCCGGATCGCCCGGATGTTCGGAATCTGCGAGCCCTGGTGGTAGTGCAGCATCTGCAGGCAGTCGAGCATGTCCTCACCGCGCAGACGATCGACCAGCTGCACGATCTGCGAGACGTTGAGACCGAACACCGACCGGTCGCCGCCCGACGCCGCCCAATGGCCGGTGCTCTTGCTCGACAGCCGCGCCCGCACGCCGAGAATCGGCCGCACCCCCAGCTCGCGCGAGCGCTCGATGATCGAGTCCACCTCGGTAGGCATCTCCACCACCAGCACCACCCGCAGACCCATCTTCACCGCGCGCAAGGCCAGGTCGATGAACTCGGTGTCCTTGTAGCCGTTGCAGACGATGTAGGCCTCGCGGTCGTGCATGTAGGCCAGCGCAGCGATCAGTTCCGGCTTCGAACCGGCCTCCAGCCCGTAGTGATAGCGGCGGCCGAAGGCGGTGATCTCCTCCACCACCTGCTGCTGCTGGTTGACCTTGATCGGAAACACCCCGCGGTAGGTGCCGCGGTAGTTCTGCTGCTTCATCGCCCCCAGAAAACTCTCGTTGAGCCGGGTGATCTGCGAGTCCAGCAGATCCTTGAAGCGCAACAGGATCGGCGCCTGGATCCCGCGCTCGTTGAGATCATCAATCACCCCGGCCAGGCTCACCGGGCGCACGCCCTCGCCATCGCGCAGATAAACCTCCGCCTCGCCGGTCTCCGAGATTCCGAAGTAATCCCGTCCCCAGGAATTGATGCCATACAACTCGCGGGCCTCCTCGGTGGTCCACCGGTCCAAACGGTTTGCTGCTTTGCTCATGATCTCATTCATCCCGGGTCATCGACGAGGGTCCGGGTGCATCGGGCCGGTCAGCCGGGGAACCACCCCGGAAACCTGCGTCCTGCCGGCCTGCCGATCGACCGCCTCAGCGGGTGTCACCACAGTGCCCCCCACGGGCAGGCAATGTGCGCCGGATTGACCCGGATGCAAACGGACTCCGAACCCGGGCACCCACTCCCAGCTCGATCTCCTCACCAACCACCACCGCGCCTCCACCAAGCCAGCCGGCATCCTGCCCGCCGCACCATGGGGGCAGCCGTCCAGAGTGCCCCGCGTCCGCCCCGGAACCCCCGCTTCCGCCCCAGCCTGCGCACCGCCGCACCCCCGGGATCAGTTCACCAGGGACCATCAGAGGCTCCATCTCCGCTCTTGCCATCATGGCCACCAGACCCGCCGGCCGCCGGGAACCGCCGCAGTCCCATCCGGACCTCCAATGGCGGTCGCGCCGACGCCCGACAGAAAATGGTTGCCCTGCACCGCTCAGGTATTGTAATTGTATTGACATTCCGAGACGATGTCCCCAGAATGGATTGTCCCACAACGGCACTGTTCTTGCTAAAATTGTTCAAAACCGATCATGGAATCTGACCCCACAGCGCCCGCTCCAGCCCGCCGCCGGAGCCGCTCCGCCTTCAGCCTCGCCGAGGTCACCATCGCCATCGGAATCGTCGCCGTCGGCATCATCGCCCTGCTCGGCCTGCTGCCCCACGGCCTGCAGACCATGAAGGAGGCTGCCGACCTGTCCTCGGAAACCCGCATCGCCCAGCAGATCGTCGCCGACGTCATGCTCCTGGACTGGGGCGACGAAACCGATGACCTGGCCTACCTCAGGGCCTTCGCCAACCGCAATGAGCCGTTCCTGTTCGACGAACTGGCAATCCGGGTCGATCGGCCCGCCGACGCCACCTACGTGGCCAGGGTGGAGATTCCCGCCATCGAAAACGGCGACGTCGTGCTGCCCGGCGGCAATGCCCCCGAGCCCAACCTGCGACGCGTGGTGATCAAGATCGTCAGTGTCCCGGATCCCTCGTTCGACTTCGATGCCCCGGCCAACCAGGGCCGGTTCCGCACCTACTCCACCGTGGTGGCCCGCATGAAAAACTGACCGCGCCATCCGCTCAAGGCCAGCCGACCATGTCTGGCCGATCCGATTCCATAACGCTCTGATTGAACCCGTGAAAGCACCGCCCCCGACCAACCCGCGTCCCCCGTTCCACCGCCGCCGCCTGTGGCGCGGCTTCACTCTGGTGGAAATCATGGTGTCGACCGCCATCCTCAGCCTGCTGCTGATGCTGGTCATCAGCGTGCTCGACCAGACCCAGCGCAGCTGGCAGCAGTCGCGCTCGCGGGTGGAGCAATTCCGCGATGCCAGGGTGGCGTTCGAATTGCTGACCCGGAACCTGAGCCAGGCCACCCTGAACACCTACTGGGACTACTTCTACGTCGGACAAGACCCGCCCAACCAGCCACCGCCGGTGACCGGCGGGGCCGCCCCCCAGCCGCCCGACGCCTACATGCGCATGTCCGAGCTGCAGTTCCGGGTCGATCAAACCACCAACCTGCTCAGCGGCAACGCTGCCCAGCGACCCGGCCACGCGGTGTTTTTCCAGGCGCCGCTCGGCCTCACCGTCAATCCCGAATACCGCAGCCTGTCCAACCTGCTCAACGCCCGCGGCTATTTCGTCCAGTTCGGCAGCGACGAGGACCTGCGGCCCGGTTTCCTGGGCGCCTC
>SKLO01000317.1 GCA_007123195.1 Verrucomicrobiales bacterium
CACGGTCTGGTGATTGCCGTTGAGGTCGAACACCGCGCCGTCGGTGCCGGTGGTGTTGCCTGAGTTGCCCAGACGCAGGGTGGTGCCTGTGGGCAGGCGGTCGTCGCCGCCAGCGAGGCGCGCGATGCCGACCAGCACGTCGGTATTGCCGCCGTAGGTGTTGGCGCCGGAGAGGATCACCTCGCCGCCTGAGTCGTCGGTGCGGATCACCAGACTGTGGCCGGCGCCGTTGTCGCCGATGACGCCGGAGACTTCGAGTGACTGGCCGGGACCGATTGCGCCGAGGCGGGTGTTGTTGGCGCCGAGGGTGACATTGCCGGTCCACACGTTGGAGCCGCCGAAGCTACGCAGGGCGCCGAGGTTATCGCCGCCGGTGCCTGTGATGGTGATGTCCTTGTTGGCGATGGTGCTGCCCCCTGATAGCTCGAGCCGGGCGTTGTTGGCCACGGTGACGCCTCCATCGCTGGTGCCGAGGGCTTGGCTGGAGGCGGCCCGCAGGGTGCCCGAGTCGACCAGGGTGTCGCCGGTGTAGGTGTTGTTGCCGGTCAGCACGAGGGTGCCCGAGCCCTGTTTGGTGAGGCCGCCGTCGCCGGCTCCGCCCTCAAGGTCCTGGTTGATGGCGATGAAAAATCCCTGGGTATCGATGATGGCGCCGCCAGCGAGGATGTTGGCGGCGGTGATGTTCTGCATGAAGGTGCCGTTGCTGCCGCCGGCGCGCAGGGTGCCGCCGTTGAAGTTGACGGTGCCGGAGACTCCGGGGGCGTTGGCTCCGCTGTCGGTGCCGGTGCGGATCAGGTTGCTACGGAGGATGCCGCCGTTGAGGTGCACGATGCCGGTGACATTGGTCGAGGAGTTGTTTTCACCGAAGCGCAATTCGCTGACGGTGAAGCTGCCGCTGTCGATGGTCAGGGTGCCGGCGCCATTCTGGAAGCCGACGTGGAAGGTGCCGGTGCCGCCGTTGACGTTGGTGTAGTGGCCACCGGCGATGGTCAGGCTGCCGTCGGTCAGGTTGCCCATGCCGTCGGCGCCGCCGCCGCGGCTGTCGAAGGTGCCGCCGGTGATGATCATGTCCCCGCCGTTGCCGGCGGTGGAGCCGATAAACAAAGCCCGGTTGCCGATGGTGCCGCTGGCCTGGTAGATGGTGGTGCCCTGGGCGGCCCCGTAGATCAGCGGGCTGGCGCCGGCGTTGTAAACGCTGATGCGGGCGTTGGCGGTGGTGTCGAAGACCGCCGGGTCGCCCTGCCAGTTGGCGGGATTGGCGGGATCAGAATTGGAGCTGCCGCGCCAGGTGTAGTTGGTCTGACCGGGGGCGTCCCCGGCCGGCAAGGCTGCGACAACGGCGATGGCGGCTGTCAGCATGATCCGCAACCGGGCGAGGCTGAGCGGTGGGCGGCCCGGTCGCTGAAGACGGGGGTTGCGGAAGAGGTCAGGGGTGGCGCGCATGCGGGGTTGATTTCAGGGGGTCGTCCGGGCGGGTGCCCGGAATAGCGAAAGCGCTCAAGCTGACACGTTTGGAGGCTGTTTTGCAAGCGCCTATTTCGGGGGAGGCTCCGCCTTTCCCGGAGGTGCGGTGGGCGTTCCGGAGAATTCCGACTCCCAGCGGCGCACACGGGGATCGAGGATGAAGGGGCCGAACGGGACCAGCGCGGCGATCACGATCAGGGCGGCGCGGGTCCAGTGCCAGCCGGCCTTGATCATGACCCACGGCAGCATCCCGCAGAGGGCGACAAACAGGGCGCCGTGGACCCAGCCGGTGTAGGTGACCGCGGCCGGCTGGCCGGCGAGGTATTTGAGCGGCATGGCGATGCCGAGCAGGACGAGAAACGACACTCCCTCGACCAAGGCGGTCCAGCGCACGATCGAGACGGGATTCTGGCGTGGCTTGGACGATGGCATGGATCGATCGGGTCAGTCCGGGTTTTCGACCGCAGCGGCGGTCATGCGATGAGCATGGAGGCCACCCACGACGGCAGTTGTTGCTCGGCGGCCCGGAGTTCCTTGCGGCGGTCGAGGGCGTCGGGCAGGTGTTTTTGCAGCAGATCCCAGAAGGCGTCGGCATGGTTGAGTTCGACCGTGTGGCAGAGTTCGTGGAGCACCACGTATTCGACCAGCCGGTGGGGCAGCAGCAACAGGGTCAGGTTGAGCGACAGGTTGCCCTTGGCCGAGCAACTGCCCCAGCGGGTGCGCTGGGCGCGAACGGTGATGGTGCCGGCGGCGAGGTCGCACCGTTGTTCCAGCTCGTCGACCAGCGGGAGCAGGTAGTGCTGGGCGCGCGTCTGGAGGAACTTGCGCAGGGTGCGAAGGGCGACACGCGGGTCCCAGGACGGCCCGGCGAAGGTCAGGGTGAGGGCGCGCTGATCGGGGAGCAGAGCCCTGACACTGCCCCGGAGGGCGGCTTCGTCGTCCAAGATCACCTTCCAGGTTTCTTTGACGGCGGGCAGCTCGATCACGGGAGGGAGCGGAGGGAATGCGGCGGCCGGTTTGGGCGGCGGGGCCGGGGCCGGAGACTTCGGGGCGGTGTCGCGACCTCGTCGCAGCTTGCTGATCGAGGTTTGGATGGCCTCACGATGGAACTCGACAAAGCGGGCGGCGCCGGCGTCGTAGATGGGGGGAGGGAGTTCCACCACGGCCCGGTCCGATCCGGCCGGCAGTTTCACGCGCGGGTGCGTGAGCCTCCGGTTGCGCAGGATGTCAAAGGGTTCCGGGTGCTTCGTTTCACCGTCCATGGCGGGACGCGGAATTTGCTGCGAATCAGGCGCGCGGCGCGCGCGACCGGGATCCGCCGGTCGCTTGCCGCGGGGCGCGGCCCTCACTCGGCGGCGAGGATCTGGATCGCGTCGGCGTGGACGAAGCCATCAGCCCCTTCGGTGGTGACGATCACCTCGTATTTGCGTCCGGGGATGAAATTGAACGTGCCGAGCCGGTGGAACGCGTCGTCGATGGCGGGCGGCTGCTGCATGTTGATCACGTGTTCGCTGGTGCCGTCCTCGCTGATGACCTCGACTTGCACGTTGGTGGCGCGGTTCTCGTGGTTTTGATAGGCCAAGCGGACTTCGTGGCGGCCGGGCTGGCGGACGAAGAACGGGAACCGGACCTCGCCCTGGCCGCCGGCGGCATGGTAGAGGTAGTGTTGGCCGATGTAGTTGTCGAGCCCGCGCCCGGTGGTCCAGTTGCCGCGGGTGACGGCGGAGGTGTTGTCGACCACAATGCCCTCCAGGGTGTCGATGGCGATGCCGACGCCTTCGCCGGCGACCCGGGTGCGTGGCGGCGTGACCGCGGAGGCGGGGATGTAGAGGTCGCCGTCGGGCGCGTCGCGCCGGGCGACGCCGGGGTGGCTGCAGAGTTCGAGCAGGGTTTGCAGGTGGCTCTGGTAGACGCCGCGCGGGTTGGTGTCGTTGGTGACCGCGACCCAGGCGGCCTTGCCGACCACCTCGCCCATCATGCCGCCGGTGCGCATGACGCGCACCGAACCGAGCGCGTCGCGGTCGACGCTGATGTTGCGTCCGGCCATGAACAGGTTGTCGATGTTGCGCGAGTAGAAGGTGCGGTAGGGCACCGGGTAGCCGATCGAGCGATCGACGTGGCGGCGGAACACGGCGCGGGCGATGAACGGGTTGTCGGGGAACTTGCGGGCGTATTCCTCGCGCGGGTAGTGGAGGTCGATGTCCCAGGTGGTGGGCACGATGCCGTCCGGGAATTCGACGGCGTCGATGATCTCGTCGCCGGTGAGTTTGACGTCACCGAGCAGGCGGCGCGACTCGCGGGTGCCGCCGATGACGGCGATCCAGCGCATGGCGGCGTTTTCATACTCGGCGGCCTGTTCCCCGTGCTTGAGCGCGGCGAAGGCGCCGAACACGGCGCGGAGGTTCCAGTCGCGCACCTGTTCGAGGTCGTCGATGGGATGCTTGTCGAAGCCGGACTCCCAGAACCACTCGCCCTTGTAGTAGTGGCGGCCGTCGTCGTAGGGCTGGTTGCTGCGCCTGGGCATGGGGAAGTCGCCGATCTCAAGCGGCAGCGCCCACGGGGTTTCCGGGAACGGCTGGGGCGATTCCTCCTGGAGGAAATACCACATGTTGCTCATGCCGAGGTGGCCCTCGAGCTGCATGACATAATCGGCTCCGGCAAGGGCGCCGATGGTGCCGTGGCCGGTGCAGTCGGCGAAAAACCTGCCGGTGAAGCGGATCTCGTCGTTGCTGCGGGTGTCGAACGCCGTGACGGCGACGATGTGATCGCCGGCGTCGTTCATTTCCACCTTGAAGGCGTGGGTGTTGAGGAACAGCTCGAGGGTGGGTTCGGCGGTGACGATTTCCTCCTTGAGGTCGTCGACGAACTCCTCGGCGCGGCCCGGGCTGTCGGCGGCGCGGTCGGTGAACTCATCCACGATCTCGCCGATGTGTGGATACGGACCGCGGCGGGTGCCGCCTTGGGCCCAGACGCGGATTTCCGAGCTGCCGTTGCCGCCGAGCACCGGGCGGTTTTGAATCAAGGCGGTGCGCAGACCCTGGCGTGCGGCCGAGATGGCGGCCGCGGTGCCGGCGTAACCGCCGCCGATGACCACCAGGTCGTAGGGTTCGGGCTGGGGCGGGTCGGCCGGCAGACCGAGCATGGCGCGGCGGAACGGGCGCACCTCGAGCGCGCCGTCGGGCGGGGTGAAATCCTCGGCCTGGGTGAAAAAGATGGCGTCGCAACGGCCGTTGAAGCCGGTCAGGTCGCGCAGCGCGAGGGTGACCTCGGTGTCGCTGACCTCGATGGTGCCGCCCTCGTGCCAGTGCCACTCGGCGCCCTGGGTGCCGAACTCGGTCTCCAGCGGTTCGCCGTCAATCACCAGTTGGAACCGACCCGGGGTGCCGGGGGCATTCCAGGGGGCGACCCAGTCCTTGGTGCGGACCAGCACGCGGTAGCTGCCGGGGGCGGGGAACGTGACGGTGGTGGTGGCGTCCCCGACCGGCGTGCCAAGTCCGTGGGCGATCAGGTAGGGCGAGCCCATCAGCTCGATGAACTGGGTGTCGACCGTCCAACCTCCACGGTCATCGAACGCCTCGGCCTCGACCAGCAACGAAGGGGCGGACGGCATGGCGGTGTCCGCGGTGGCCGGGGTCAGGGGCGCGAGAGCGAGCACGAGGGTCAGCAACACGGTCAGGTGCAGCAGCGGACGGATGGCGGGGTGAGCGGCGAGGGCCGGGTGACGGCAGGGGTGGATGACGGTGGCTTGCATGTTGAGTTCTGAGCTAATTTGGCGGCGACCGGTGGTGTTGGCAAGCGGGAGCGAGAGCTGGTTCATGAGGAGGGCGGTCTGCGGGTGTCGAAAGGCAAATGCTGAAGCGTGGAGGGGCGTGGGATCTTTCAGCGGTTTTCGAGGCGCATGGAGCGCACCCTGAGAAATTCCTCGCCGGGGATCTCCTCCGGTTGCAGCCAGATGCGGTAATGACCGGCGGCGGGGAAGCTGATGGCGCCGAGGTCGAGTTCGGCGAACTCGTCGACCGCGCCGGTGCCGATGGTGCGGACCTCGCGCGGGCGGTTGCCGGCCACCAGATTCAGCGTGCCGGCTTCGGTGGTGTCGCTGGCCTGGTCCATGATCAGGTGCAGCGTTCCCGGTTGGTCGACGCTGACGTAGAGCGCGATCCATTCGTTGGCGTAGACCCAGTTGAACAGAAGGTTGTCGGCGGTGACACGGGGGCCCTCGGCCATCATGTGCAGGCTGGCGAGCGGAATCTCGGTGGTGCCGTTGCCGGCGACGTCGACCACTCGCGACAGGGCGCTCTGAACCTGGCGCACGTAGGCGGCTTGCGCGCGCATGGCGGGGTCGTCGTCGTCGAGATTCTCGAAGAAGCGCAATGATTCGTCGCAAACAAGGTTGGCGATCGCGGTGTAGATGTCGTTGCGCTCGCGCGGGTCGGTGATGAACTCAAGCGCGTCCGTGACCAGTTCGAACAGCTTTTCCTGGGGGGTCGAGCCCGGGTGGGCGGCCACAGTGGCGGCGCTGCGGGCGGCGACGATGCGGGTGGGGGGATCGGTCTCCGTTTCAAGCAGCCGGAGCAGTTCCGGCAGGGGTTCGTGGCTGGGCCAGGCCGACAGGGCGGCGGCGGCGTCGCGCTTGGTTTCATTGGCGCTGCCGCGCAGTGCCTGGGTCAGTTCCTCCCAGGCGCGCTGGCCGCCGAGCCGGGCCATGATGCGGAACATCGAGCGCTTGGTTTCGCGCCGGTCGGTGGCGCGGTAGGCCACCATCAGCATGCCTACGCGGGCGTTCTCGTCGGGCATCGAGCGGGCGAGGTTGATGATGCTTTCCTCGGCATACTGCCGCTCGTTGTCCTCGACCTCATCGAGCCGGCCGACCAGATCGGTGACCTGGCGCTGGGTGGCGGTGAAGCCGAGCGCGTTCCAGGCGGCGCGCCGGGTGGCGGCATCGTCGTCGCGGGTCAGTTCCAACAACACCGGGGTGGCCTCGGGAATGCCGCGCAGGCCCACCACGCGGATCAGATTGGCACGGGCGAGGCTGGTGCGGGCCCGCTGCAACTGGCGCAGGATTTCCTGATCGATGGCGATTTCGTTCTCGCCCTTGAACTCCCACATGATCCGGGCGGCGACACCGCTGTGCTGGGGGTCGTCGAGATAGGAACCGACCAACCTCAGGTCGTCGATTTCACCACGCGGGGGGTCCATGGTCACCAATTCACTGAAGCGCTGGAGGGCTTCCCGCTGGCGGGCGCTGTCGAGCAGGGTCATGGTGCCGAGCCCGAGCCCGATCAGCACCAGCAGGGGCACGGTGATGTAGGCCCAGCGGGGGATCTTGCTGAGCACGCCACCGACAGTGGCGCCGGTCATGGCGCGGGCTTCCTCCTCGGTCAGCACCATGTCCTCCGACGGTGCCACCGCCGCCACCGGTGTGACCGGCACCACATCGTCGTCATCGATTGGCACCACGGCCATGGCCTCGACCGCGGCGGGCGCGGACGGCGTGGCGGCGGCAGGACTGGCCGCAGCCGCCGCCCCTGCCTTGCGCATCATTTTCTTGGGCGCTTCGGCGGGCGGGGCGACCTCGGAGGGTGGCGTCGCGCCGGCGGGGCGCATGAGTTTTTTTGCGGGGGCACCAGCAGTGGAGGCGGGGTCTTGCGGCGATGGTTGGGTCTGGGCGCCGCCAGGTCGCATCAGCTTGATGGTGGGCGCACCGAGGGCGTCCGCGGCCTGGGGCGGGCTGGCGGCCGCTGGCGCCTGGTCGGCCTTGCGCATCATTTTCTTGGGCGCGCCGGTTGCAGCGTCCGTTCCGGCACTGGCGGTCCCCGCTGGTCGCATGAGCTTTTTCGCCGGCTGGGACTGGCCCTGGGCGGGACCGGCCGCTTTGCCCGAGCGCAGTTGGTGGAACCGGTCGAGTGCGTCGACGGCGCTGGCAGGCCGTTCCTCGGGGTGCCGGCTCATCAATTGGTCCATCCAGCCGGACAGCCACTCCGGCAGGTCGGGGCGCAGCTTGCCGAGCGGGGTGCAGGCATGCTGCAGGTGGCTGGCCATGACCTGCGGGGCGGTCTCGCCGCGGAACGGGTAGCGGCCGGTGAGGGCGAAGTAGAAGACGGCGCCAAGGGAATACAGGTCGGTGCGGGCGTCGACCTCCTTGTTCTCGAACTGCTCGGGGGCCATGAAGTAGATCGAGCCCAGCATGGAGGCCGGCCGGGTGCCGCTTTCGATCCGTGGTTGCTTGCCGAACTGAGCCAGACCGAAATCGAGGATCTTGACCTGGAACTTGCCGCTGGGCAGCCAGATGACCATCAGGTTGGCCGGCTTGATGTCGCGGTGGACCAGGTCGGCCGCCTGGGCGGCGATCATGCCTTCCAGGGCCTGTTGCACCAACTGCTCGAAGTCCTCATAGGGCAGCGCGCCGCGCTTGACGGTGTCCTCCAGCGTTTCGCCCTTGAGCAGTTCCATGACCACGTAAGGCCCCTCGTCGTCCTCGCCGGCGTCGAACACCGTGACGATGTTCGGGTGCATCAGGGCCGACAGGGTGCGGGCCTCCTTCAGCAGCGCCAGGGCCATGTTGGCCGAGTCCTCGCCGGCGCCGAGGGCGGCGGTGGATACCCGCTTGACCGCCACCTCGCGATCCAGGTTGCGGTCGTAGGCCCGGTGGACCGTGCCGAGGCCTCCCTCGCCGATTTGTTCGCGGAGTTCGTAGCGATCGCTCATGAAAGGTGCGTTAGGGGATCGACCTGCGGGACTTGGTCAAATGACCCGGGGTCCGGGGCCCGCTGGCGTCAAAGCGACAGTAGAGACGGACCGGCGGTCTTGACAACTGGAAACGGGAAACTCCTTGAGGAAATGCATGGCCCGGTCTCAGCGGTAGGTGAAACCCAGACAACTGGCGTGGGTGCCCCCCTCGGCGATGATGCCCAACTGGACATAGTGCACCCCGGTTTTCTGGGCGGCGAAGGAGATGGCGCGGGTCGAGGGCGGTCCGCCGAACTCGGTGCGGTGCGGCTGCAGCGCGCCGTCGCGATCGACGATCGACATCAGCACCTCGCGCAGCGGGCCGTCGGTGGCGATGATGAAGCGGTAGTCGTTGCCCTCGAACAGGAACACCGGGATGCGGACCCTCGCGTCGGAGTCCAGCGACCCGTGCCAGGTGTCGCGCCGGACCCGGTAGCCCTGTTCGGCCAGCATGGCGCCCGCGGCGTGCACCCGCTCCTGGAGTTCTTCCGGGCTGACCCGCGGACGCTGGGGCACCGGCGGACCTGTGCGCTCCAAGGAGTCGGTGATCACCTGGTCCGGGGCTGGTGGCTGGGCCTGGGCCTGGGCCTGGGCCTGGGGCGCTTGGTCGAGGCCGGTCCAGCCGCCAAACGCCACCAGCAGCACCAGCGTGAGCCGGACCGGTCGCCGGGCCGTTCCCGGCCGGACAGGCGGGGAACCACGCTTCGGCAGGTCAGCTGACACGATCCGGCTCATGCGCGCTGGAGCAACCTGCGGAGCAGATTGCGGATCTTGACATAACTGGCCTCGACGTCATCGCGGCTGGGCGCGGTGCCGGAACGTCCGTCCCAGCGCCAGGCCAACCGGATCAGTTCGAGGCCGATCTCGTTGACCGTCTCGTCTTCGCGCACGCCTTCGCTGAGTTCGCCGTGGCGGTCGCGCAGGGTCATCAGGATCGCCACCGATCCGACGCACAGTTCCTTGAGAGCGAATTCCTCGTCCTCAATCACCGCCTGGGCGCTGATTTCCAGCACCCGCAGCCACAGGCCGAGGTCGATCAGGATCACCAAATCGTCGTCCCGCTGGGTGCGCAGGCGGTCGGTCAATTCCTCAAGACTGCGCTGCAGGCGCATCCTCACCCCGTTCCACTCCTGGTTCTCGGCCATCACCCCCAGCTCGTGCATCACCGGCGACAGGTGTTCGCCGACGCCGAGACCACGGCCGAGTGTGACCACATCCTGACCGGTGTTGCGCAGATGCTGCACATCGCTGGCTTCGGCCGCCAGATAGAGGTCCGCAAACACGGTTCCCAGCCCGAGTGCGGCGCGGTGGCGGTCGGTGCCGAGGTCGGGGAAGGGCGGTCGGTAGAGTTGGCGCCAGCGCGTGGTGCCGGCCTTGCTGAGGCTGCGGAACAGTTCCGGCGGGGTGGGGAAGGCCAGGCTGGAAATTTCGTAGCGCGGGCCATTGGCGGAGGCCTCCACCGCGGTGGGCACGGGCGGCGGCGGGCTGCCCTCCGGTCCCGGCGCCGCGTCGAGCCCGGGCGCCTGATCCGCATGGGCGTCGGCCGTGGTGGCCGGATCGGCGGCTGAGTCCGCGTCCGCGCCGGCGTCCGTTTCGGCCATTTCCTCCAGCGGCGCCGGTTCCGCCGGCAGTTCCGGCAGCCCCAAATCCTCCGCGGCTTGTGCCTCGTCGCCCGCGCCTGAGGCCGATTCCGCTTCCGGGGCCGGGGTCGCCTCGGGGACTTCTGATGCGGTGACCGGGACGGATCCGGCTGCGGGGGATTCGGACTGGGCACCGCACGGCATGGCGGTCAGCAGGCACCCCAGTGCCACCGACAGCCCCAAGCGGTGTGGCCACCGCGGCTCGTGGCGTCGGCGCAGGGCGGCGGCGATCGGACGTGGACGCTTCAACGGGATCATCAGCTCAAGCACCACCCTAAGCCAAGGAACGGTCGCGGCCAAAGGTAAAAACACCCCGCGCCCGGCGACCCGGCGTCGGTGGCATCGGGAGATCGAGGTGCGTCTGGCGGCGGAGGGGATGCATTCAACCTGTGCGGAGCCCGCACTGGAGGGATCCAGGACGGTAGCCGGTGGTTGGGCCCGTGCCGGGGGCGGGAGTCCGGGCTGGCGCCCGTGCCAAAGCCCAGGACGGCGTTCGCCATGCGCCCTGCACAGCGGTGCGCAGCACCTTGTGCGGCGGACAAGCAGGCTGCCGCAGTCCAAGGCAAGCCGCCTGCGGCGGCTTGCAACTGCCGTCGGGGCAAACTGCAAGGCATGCCAATCCGGCGTGGTCGAGCGCGCAGCTATTAGCTGTGACGGCTCCGGCAACGCCGGTCATTGGTCAGCATTTAGGAGTCAGGGGTCGTGGCTGATTGGTCATGTGCCGGCAGGCAAGGTGGGGTAGACATTCCTGTCTGCCCTGCCCGTGGCCGGTCAACGCCACGCCAAATACCGCAGACTCAGCGGCGGACTACCAGTCAATCACCCATCGCCCGTTCACCCATCGCCCGTTAATTATTGCTGCGTTACCCGCGACCTTTGCCGCGGAGGGAGTGCACTCGACCTGAGCGGAGCCTGATCCCGGAGGGATCCAAGACGGTAGCCGGTGGTTGAGCCCGCGCCGCGGGCGACACCACCGGTGAAGTCCCAAAAGGAATGCATCCTGGAGGGATGCCATCGGCGCGGTCCGACAACGCCCGGGTGCCCCCCCGATACCACCTGTGATGCCTCCGGCATCCATCGCGCCTCTGACTCCCGCCCCCCTGACGGGCGATTCTTGGGGCGAGGCGTTGCCAGTGACTGGCGGACGATCCTTTCGCGATCCATGGGCAGGGCAGACAGGAATGTCTACCCCACACTGCCTGCCGGCAATTGACCACGCTTGTCCGCCACCCGCCACCGTCACTCGCCACCAGCCACCCGTCACCAGCTGCACCACGCCGACCCGCTCACTCCACCGTCACGCTCTTGGCCAGGTTGCGCGGCTTGTCGACGTCGCAGCCTCGCGCCACCGCCACCTCGTAGGCCAGCAACTGCAGCGGCAGCACGGTCAGCAACGGGCTCAGCAGCGGATCGCAGGGCGGCAGGTAGATGACGTCGTCGGTCAGTCGCTCCAGCTCGTCCCGACCGCGGGTGGTGATCGCGATCAGCGGGCCGCCGCGGGCGCGCACCTCCTCCATGTTGCTGACGTTCTTGTCAAACACACTGTCGTCGGGGGCGATGAACACCGACGGCAGGTCCGGGTTGACCAGCGCGATGATGCCGTGCTTCAACTCCGCGCTCGGATGCCCGGAGGCATACACGTAGCTGATCTCCTTCATCTTCAGCGCGCCCTCCAGCGCCACCGGGTAGTGGTTCTGCCGACCGAGGAACAACATCGCCGCGGCCCCGGCATGGCGGCGTGCGATGGCACGGATGTGGTCGGCTTGCGCCAGCACCTCTCGCATGCGGTCGGGCATGGCCTCCAATTCACGGATCAACGCCAGCCCTTCGCTGCTCGACAGATGGTGGATGCGGCCGAGCAGCAGCGCCACCAGGGTCAGCACGGTCACTTGGGACGTGAAGGTCTTGGTCGCCGCCACCCCGATCTCGGGTCCGGCGTGCATGTAGATGCCGCCGTCGCTCTCCCTGGCAATGGTCGAGGCCACCTGGTTGACCACCCCGAGGGCGCGGATGCCCTTGCGCTGACCTTCCCGCAACGCCGCCAGGCTGTCGATCGTCTCGCCGCTCTGACTGATCACGAACTGCAGGGTGCCGTTGTCCAGTGGCAGGTTGCGGTAGCGGAACTCGCTGGCGAACTCGACCTCGGCCGGCAGCCGCGCCAGGCTCTCGACCAGGTGCTCGCCAACCATCGCGGCGTGACAGGCGCTGCCGCAGCCGGTGAGGATCACCCGGCCGACCGCGCGCAGTTCCGCCGGGGTCATCTGCAGGCCGCCGAGCACCGCGGTTGCCTCCTCGTGGCTCAAGCGGCCGCGCATGGCGTTGGCGATCGCCGCAGGTTGCTCGAAAATCTCCTTCAGCATGTGATGGGGATGGCCGTCCTTGCCGGCGTCCTGCTCGGTGTATTCCACCTGACTGATCTCAAACCGGGCGCTGCCTCCGCGCACCGAGGCCACCTCGAAATCGCCCGCCGCCACCGCCACCAGGTCGTGGTCGTTCAAGTAGACCACCTCCCGGGTGTGGCCCCCGATCGCCCCCACGTCGCTGGCCAGGAACTGCTCCCCGCGGCCGAGTCCGACCACCAGCGGGCTGCCCAGCCTGGCACCGACCAACTGGCCCGGCACATCCAGATGCATGACCGCGATGCCATAGGTGCCGCGCACCTGCTGCAAGGCGTCGCGCACCGCGTGCAGCAATCGTTCACGGCCGTGCGGCAGTCCGTCGCGGTCGTAGGCGCGCCCGATCAGGTGGGCCAGCACCTCGCTGTCGGTGTCGGACGTGAACTCGCTGCCCTCGGCGCGCAGTTGGTCGCGCAGGAGTTGGTAATTCTCGATCACTCCGTTGTGCACCAGCAGCAGTCGTCCGCTGCGGTCGGTGTGCGGGTGGGCGTTGCCGTTGGTGGCCGGTCCGTGGGTGGCCCAGCGGGTGTGGCTGATGCCGTGACAGCCCGGGGCCGGCTGTGCTTGCACCAGCGCCGCGAGGTTGTCGACCCGGCCGGCCGCCTTGCGCAGATGCACCCGTGGCCGGCCGGCGGCCTCCATGGTGGCAATGCCCGCCGAGTCATAGCCGCGGTATTCCAGCCGCCGCAGGCCGTCGAGCAACAACGGGGCCGCCTCGCGCCCCCCAACGTAAGCAATGATGCCGCACATGATGATCACCACCCCGTCCGCCGCCGCCATGGTGATTGCCTTGTCAGGTTGGCAAGGCGTTGCCGGCCGGTGTCGCAGGGTGGCTCACGTGGGCAACACGGCACGCGCCCGGTCAACGGGCGTCCAGTCGGAAAATGCGGTTTTTTCACGGCCCGACAAACGCTTATGACCCGTTGTCGGGACCAAACTTTCGCAAACGACTGGACCGCCCCTGTCAGCGCCACCGCGCTCCGCGCCCGCCCGGAGCCGCAAACCCTGACACCGACACAATCGGAACCGTCGGGTTTGCCGCGGAATCGTTCCGTGACGGCTCAAACAAAGCCAGCCTCCTCCTCAGGGCAGCCGGTCGGCGCCCGCGGCGGCCGCCAACTGTTCCCACTCGGCCTCCAGATCGTGCGGCCGGTCCGGTCCCTGACGGCCGGCCTTGGCATACCAGTAGCCGGCGTTGCCGAGGTCGCCCTCGATCACGTGCAGGTGCGCGTGGATCCACGAGCCCAGCGGGGTGTGCACCCGGCTGATCAGGTCGTGCGCCGCGTGCCAGTCACCCTTGCGGGTCCACCACAATGCGGACAACTCGGCTCCCATCCCGGCCGGCGGCCGGTCGTGGTGGTCGATCAAATCGCGGAACCGCTGCACGGCGTTGTCACTCTCACTCATGCCGGCAGCATAGGGGGGGCGGCCGGGTGCGCAAGGCCCGGGCGATCGCCGTCCGCGTCACGGCGGGCCGGTGTCATACGGCTCGGCGCGCGGCAGCCGGCTCTGGTCGCGGCTTTCGTTCGGGTGAAAGATGAAACCGGGACTGGGATTGATCAGCTCGTAGCCGGTGAGCCGGAAGCTCTCGAGGAACATGTTGCTGTTGGGATCGTAGAGCCGTTGTCCGGTCAGCGAGCCGGTCAGCCGGTATTCGAAGTTGTGATCGTAGCCGTGCACCGGTCCGTCGTCGGCGCGCACCTCGGGGATCCGGTCGGGCTGGGTCCGGATCGACTCGTCCATGATCACCAGCCGGGCGCGGTCCCATGGCTGGCCGGGTCGGCGCACGTAGCCCCAGATGTGGGTCCTGGGAATGTGGTAGCGACGGCCGATGAAGTAGTTGCCGCGCGGTTCGGTGGCAATCACGGCGTTGCGCTCGGCCACCGCCGGGTGGGTGACCGTTGAGGCGCAACCGGTCACCGCCAGCAGCAGCAACGCCAGCCCGGCGAGCACCGCCGCGCCGCC
>SKLO01000590.1 GCA_007123195.1 Verrucomicrobiales bacterium
AGCTCGGACAGGTCCATGTTGGTCTTGGTCATCGGGGTCTCCGTAGGGTCCGTGGTTGAAGTCGCCAAACTCCACCTCGACCATACACCTCGATGGCCACCCGGGATCACACCGCCGGCGGCGACGAAATTACACCAGCTCATCGGACGCTAACAGACAAAGTCATTGGCAGTGCCGCAAAACGACGCCATCTCGCTCAAGTCCTATGGCGGCTCGCCGCACCTGCATCGGGCGGCTTTCCCCCCTCCAGGCTGCTCATGTTGCAAGGGCGAAGGACCATCGTGGGAGGTTGAACCTCCGCAAGGTCCCGCTTTGCTGCCATGGTCCATGCACGATGGCCTGGGCCAGCCTGAGCGACCGCTTCCGGGGTGACCTTTGGTGGAGCGCCGCCTGTGAGGGCTCGAGACAGACTGGCGCGCTTCTGGCGGTTGGGCTTTGCTTCCCGTCATCTACCCGCCCAGGACCCTGTGCTGGAGTGCGGCGGTCGAGGTGTGATGGCCGTCTGGCGCTGCGGCAAGGCCAAAGCGCTGTTGCATCATTCCGACCAGGGCTCACACTATACCAGCGAACAGTTCCAACGCCTGCTGCTCGACAACGGCATCACCTGCTCGATGAGCCGCGTCGGCAACGTCTGGGACAACTCGGCGATGGAGAGCTTCTTCTCATCGACGAAGACCGAACGGACAGCCCGCAAAGTCTACCGCACCCATGATGCCGCCGGTGCCGACCTGTTCGACTACATTGAGCGCTTCTACAACCCGCGCAGAAGGCATTCGAAACTGGGGTACCTGAGCCCCATGGCGTTCGAGGACCGAGCTATGCAAACCTAACCCGGTGTCCACCGAACCGGAAACTGGCCAGCGACCCGATGGTCTTCGTCGAGCGGCTGATCAGCCTGGCGCTCCTGATGTGCTGCGCCGCGCTTGTGGTCTGGCCGGCCTGCTCATGGGGGTGAAGTCGCAGGGCACGCGCACTGCCCGGGCTGCCAGAATGGCGTGCACTCCCGGCAACCGAGGAAGGCGTTGACCTGCGCGCAGGCCCGAGATGCGCCGCGCTCGGCGGTGAGGAAATGGGGGCGGGCAGCGATCTCGTCATGGCCGTGCGCGGGGATGCCCAGGCAGTCCAGCATGGCAAGCGCATCGCTGCGCGATGAGGTGGTGTCGTCGCCGCCAAGGATCGGGAGGGTGGGGCAGGCGATCGCGGCGAGGATTTTTAAGGGGGCGGGACGTTGAAGCGCCTTTACAGATCGACCTGTGTTACGGTGGCGCTGGCGTTTGAGTCCGGTCATAGCACGCGGCCTTCGAGTTGCCACATGCGGATGCCCTTTGCCAGCACCACACGGGGAGCCGAGCAGCCGCCGCTGAGCTGCGAGCTGCCGGGCTACGGACGCGATCCGCTGGCGCTGACCAATGATGGCCTCACGGCCGATGGCGATGTCGTCTTGCCCAGCGACGCCAACGGCGCGGCTTCTGGCTGAAAGGAGCCTTCGGCGGCACCACACCTGCCGGCACCGGGCCGGGGAGCTTTCTCGAGCGAGTTCGGCCCGGGCGGCTGGGTGCTGCCCTCGATGGTCATCGAGGTCGCCGAGCCCCCGCCTTTCGCCGCGGCCCGACCCTCTGTCGGGCTGTTCCTGCTGGTCCTGCGGGCCGTCGGGCTGTCGGGAGGGTGCGAGGACTTGCGACCTGGCTGACCGGTCGTTTCTGACTCGCGGAAGCAGGAACTGCTGGCGAATCTGCATATTCGAGATTAATGTTCCATCAACACGCGGTGAGACTTTCCGCGCAGCAAATGAGCATCGGAAGGTCGATGGGCCACTGGCCATTCTCGAAGCGTTCCAGCAAGACCCGACCACACGGTCGACGGGCGTCCGGAAAGCTCCGGGACGATCTGCAAATCCCGCCGCTCCTTCTCGACACGCTGGAACCCCGGCTGCTGCTGAATGCCGATGTGCTGGTCTATGATGTCGCTCTGAGCGATCCGGCCGGGGCGGGCCAGAGTCAGCTTGTCCGGGTGATCGACGAGGCCGCCCGCAGTGCTACCCGGGCCGAGGTGCTGCAGCGCGCCGAACAGGTGCCGCCGGCAGAGGAGGACCCGCCCGCGCCCCTGAGCGCCTCGGGCGTGCTGTCGGGCGGCGGGGCGTCCGGCCCGCGGCTGGAGGGGACCGAGGCAGCGCGGGTGATCCGCCTTGGCGATGCCGACGACCGCGCGGTGCTGCGCAACCATGCGGATGCGGGGTTTCTGGAACTGGCGGTCGAGGGCCACGACGCGCTCCGCTTCGCTGTGCCAGCGGAGTCGCTGACGATCGATCTGGGCGCCGGCGAGGACCGGCTGGAGATCCTGACGCTCGACCCCGGCTTCGCGGCTGCGCTGACGGTCGAGGGCAGCGGCGGGCGGGATGTCGTGCTGCTGACCGGCGACATCGCCACCGGCGGCGGCGATCTGGAGGTGACGGCGGCGACGGTGCGCATCGGCACCACGCTGGGCGATGTCGCCTTCACCGGCGACTGGGCGACCGGCGCACCGCAGGTGCTGGCCGGGTTGAGCGCGGTGAACGTGGCCGACGGCGCGACGGTCAGCGGCATGCGGGCCGATGTCGTGACCGGCGAGGACGGGCGTCCGCAACTGCATCTGGTCGCTGCCGGCAGCGGCTACGCGGTGGGGGACACCGTGCGCTTCGACGCCCCGGACGGGCGGTCGGCGACGGCGGTGGTGGCCTCGGTCTCGGACGGGTTGACGGTGACCACGCGCGGCGCGGACGGCTCGGCGGGCGACATCGTGGTCGAGGCGGGCTGGATCGACATCGGCCCCGGCGTGACGCTCGACGCGCGCGCCGCGCCGGGGCCTGCCGGCGGGTCGGGCGCGATCACCCTGGAGGCCGCGCGCAAGCTGGGCGAGACGGGCGACCCGGTCGCCGACATCGGGCTGATGCTGCTGGGCTTTCTCGGCGTGGGCGGCAGTGCGCTGCAGGCTGGTGTGTCGGTCTCGGCTGCGGCACTCAAGGGCGGCGACGTGACCGTCAGCGCCGAAATGGACGACAGCCTGGAGGAAGAGACTCTGGCGGGTTCGATCGGCTCCTGGCTGACGGGGTTTGACGGTGGCCTGCCCGGGTTGGTGCAGCAGGGCCTCGGCATCGTGCTGTCGCAGTTCACCGGCATCGACGTGTCGGTGATGGTGCGCTCGGGCACGGCAACGGTCAGCCTGCATGCCGCCGAGGTCACCGCCGCCGGCGCGGTGGACATCACCAGCAGCGTTGCGGTCTCGGCCACGGGCGCGGCGCTCAGCGTCACCCGCGGGGTGATCGGACAGGTGCAGGACCAGCAGACCGGCGGCAGCAGCAGCAACCCGGTGCAGGTGGCCGCCGGCTTTGCCCGCGCCGATGGCGCCGCACGCACGCTGCTCAGCGGCGCCACCCGGATCGTCGCCGGCGACAGCGTGCGCATCCTCGCGGACGCCGATGTGACCGCCGGCATGAGCGCAACGGCCAGCAATGTGGAGGATACCCAGCGGCAGGGCGACAGCCAGCAGGGCGACAATGTCTCGATCGCGCTGGCCATCGCCAATGCCGATCTGGAGTCTCGGGTTCATCTGGGGTCGCAGGCCGAGGTGATCTCGGAGCGCGGCAATGTTGCCATCCGGGCCGATGGCGAAGCCGACACCAGCGCCAGCGCCACGGTCAACGGCTTCGTCCGGGGCAAGGCCGGCATCACCGCCGCCATGGGCTTCG
Source organism: Verrucomicrobiales bacterium (assembly GCA_007123195.1). Classification (GTDB taxonomy): domain Bacteria; phylum Verrucomicrobiota; class Verrucomicrobiia; order Verrucomicrobiales; family SKLO01; genus SKLO01. The sequence continues at coordinate 3,725 of SKLO01000590.1, forward strand.
AGTTCGCCACCGTGCGCACCCTGGTCGAGGGCACCGTCACCGCCGCCGGCACCCCGGCCGGCGCCGACGAAGGCGCGTTCGACCCCACCGCCGCGGGGGTGATCGACACCGCGCTCAACCGCATCCGCATGCCCGGCCACGGCTTCAGCCACGGGCAGGAGGTGATCTACACTCCCGGCCGCCTGGTGACCGGCGGGTTCGAGATCACCGACACCCCGATCGGCGGGCTGAAGGCCGGCGACGCCTATTTCGTCCGCGTCGTCGATGCCGACACCATCGAACTGGCCCGCGCGCCGACGCTGGCGCTGGATGCCCGCGGCGTGAACCCGGAGTCGCGCCAGAGCCTGCACCT
>SKLO01000130.1 GCA_007123195.1 Verrucomicrobiales bacterium
CCGTCATCCTTCAGCCCTGGGCAACGGCTTGGGTGAGGATCGTCCGTTTGCCAGCGCCAGCCGCCCGAGGGCGCGATCCGGGGTCCGGAGAGGCACCCATTGTGGGGGGGCACCGTCGTCAGCCGCCGAAAGCCGGGTGCTCCCACGTGGCCCAGCCCATGGACGAACCCGGCACCGCCGGATCAGAAATCGACGTTGGTGCCGCGGCAGTCGATGTGGACGAACGTGCTGTAGGTGCCGATGCCACCCTTGAAGTAGCCGGCGCTGCGGTATTGACGGGCGGCGGCGGCCACCATGCGCGGCGCCACACCCTCGATCTGCACGTCGAGGGCCAGATTGCGCTGGTGGTAGGAGTTGCGGGCGCCGCGGCAGGCGCGGTTGTATTGGGGGCTGCGGTAAACCGAGGTCACCGCGCGAACCCGCTTCTTGAATCGACCGGCCACCGCATCGGCAATGCGCAGCGGCATGACAATGCTGCGCCACATTTCCAGCGGCGGCAGCTCGTTGCGGACCGAACCGCGGCTGTTGAAGTGGGGCCGGAGCACCTGCTCGACGGTCATGTTGCGCAGGTTGATGCGGTTGACGTAGTCGGCGTAGGCGCGTGCCATTCTGGCATCCCGCTCCAGCCACGCCTGGGGCAGTCCGAGCTGGTCCCACAAATCACTGCGGGCGTCCGAAGCGATCGCTTCCGGCACCACGGTCACCAGCCCGAGGCCGGCCAACCCTTTGCCGAAGGCCGTCATCCAACGGCGTCGATTCCATGAGGTATCACACCAAAGCTCAGGGTCCTGGTCCCCGGCGGCGGCGACCTGTTGTTCCGTGGTTTGGCAAATTTTCTCCATCATCATTGAATCGTGTCGTTCGTCTGGTCGTCTAGGGTCTTGGGCAAATGTCCGAGGTTTCAGGGCAGATGCCGGTTGCTTGAGGCAGGGGCGTCGGGTCGAGGTGTGATCGAGCGGCGGTGATGCGTGCGCTTCCCAAGGGACCGGGAAACGGCCTCCATGGTGTCGAAATCCGGGGCGGATGCAAGCGGTGAGTGAACTCCCCATTGATTTTTTTGCATACTCCATCAGCCAAGCAGGATGCTTGCCGATTGAATCAAAAGCGGCCTCAAGCCCGGTGGGACGGGGCGGAAGCAGGCCCGGACCGGCCTCGATCAACGCCCGTGGGCGCCCCCCACCGGCCATCGCCCACCAGACAAAATAATTCCCCGCAGGACAGGTCTACGGCCATTTTGTGCTGTTCAGGGGACAAAAAACACCGCCAGCCACCACCCGCGGCGGCTGCTTGAGGTTGCAAACCGCGGCGGAAGAGGTTTCCACCTTGCATGTCCGACGCCGTCCGCACCCGCTTTGCCCCCTCTCCGACCGGTTACCTGCACGTGGGCGGCGCCCGCACCGCCCTGTTCAGCTGGCTCCACGCCCGCCGTCACGGCGGCCGCTTCATCCTCCGGGTCGAGGACACCGACGCCGCCCGCAACACCGACGCGGCCTTCGCCGCCATCCTCGACGGTCTCCGCTGGCTCGGGATCGACTGGGACGAGGGGCCGGATGTCGGTGGCCGGCACGGCCCCTACCGCCAGAGCGAGCGCCGGGCCATCTACGACCGTCACCTGCTGCGACTGGCCGAGGCCGGCCACACCTACGACGACCAGGGCGCGATCCGCTTCCGGTTCGATCGCGGGGCCGGCCCCACCCAGTTCACCGACCGCATCTGCGGGCCGGTGAGCTTTGATTTGTCCGACCCGGAAACCAGCCCGGACATGACCATCCGCCGCCCCGACGGTTCCTACATCTTCCACTTCGTCAACGTGGTGGACGACATCGAGATGGGCATCACCACCGTCATGCGCGGCGACGACCACCTACCGAACACGCCCAAACACATCGCCCTCTACCGCGCGCTCGGCCACGAGCCGCCGGAGTTCGCCCACATCCCCCTGATTCTCAACGCCGACGGCTCCAAGATGAGCAAGCGCGACCAGGGCGCGGCGGTGCAGTCCTACATGGATGACGGCTTCCTGCCAGAAGCGGTCCGCAACTACCTGTGCCTGCTCGGCTGGTCGCCCAAGGACGACCGCGAAAAGTTGGCGATCGATGAGGTGATCGCCAGATTCGACTGGCCCAACCTGAACCGCAAGAGCGCCTCGTTCGACCTCGAAAAGTGCCGCTGGCTCAATGGCCAATACCTCCAGGCCATGCCGCTGGACCAGGCCTGGCTCAGCGCCAGACCCTTCATCACCGGCGCCGGCCTGCCCGCCGACGACCCGGAGCGCGGCCGGGCCATCCTCGCCATCGTCCGCCCCAAGGTGCGGCTGCTGAGCGAGTTGTCGGAGTGGTTCGGCTGGTTTGAGGACGACCGGCTGACAATCGATCCCGCCGCCGTCGACAAGGCCCTTGGCGACCCGGACAAGCTGGCCGCCGTCCGCGAGCTGCGCGCGCAACTGGCCGATCTCAAGCCCTGGTCCGGCGACGCCGTCCAGTCGTCCGTGGCCGAGGTCGCCGCCCGCCACGACACCAAGCCGGGCAAGCTGATGCTGCCGCTGCGGGTCGCGGTCACCGGCCAGACCTCGGGACCCGACCTGCTGCCGCTGCTGCAGGTCATCGGCCGCGACAGCACCCTGGCGCGGATCGACCGGGTGCTGGCCACCGCCTCGGAGTCCTGACCTGCCCGGCGGCCACGCATTTGTTCCTGCCAGCCGCCCCAACCTGACGTATAACTCACTCACGTATTCACCGCCATGGCCGCGATGGCCATCAAGGCCACCACCCGCAGGATCCCCGGGCGGCGGCGCCCCTATCCAGCCCTCATGCAAACGCCCGACGTCCACACCATCGAAGACCTCAAGACCTGGGCCGCCGCCGGCCGGGCGGCGATCGATCCCAAACCGATTCTGGCCGTAATCGGCAAGCCGGTGGCCCACTCGCTCTCGCCCCAGCTCCACCAAGCGGCGCTCGACCAGTTCGGCATCGAGGGCCAATACATCCGGATCGAGGTCGAACCCGGCGCCGTGAGGCAGGCGTTCGACCTGATGGCCGGGCTCGGCTTCACCGGCTGCAACGTCACCGTGCCGCACAAGGTCGAGGCCCTGCAGGCGGTCGACGAGGCCGACACGCTGGCGCAACGCATCGGGGCGGTGAACACCGTGCTGTTCCAGGACGATCTCAAGCTGGGCTTCAACAGCGACGGGCCCGGCCTGGTGCGCGCCATCCGCGAGGAATTTTCGGTCGATCTCAAGGACCTCCGCGTGATGATCCTCGGCGCCGGCGGCGGCGCCGGCCGCGCCGCCGCCGTGCAGTGCGCGCTGGAGAACTGCGAGCGCGTGGTGCTGGTCAACCGCACCACCGACAAGGCCACCGACCTGGCCGCCGAATTGCGCACCATGCTCCACGGCACCCCCGTGCTCGGCCCGCGCAGCCGCATTCAGGCGCTGCCACTCGACCCGCGCAAGATCGAGGCCCAGCTCGACGCCCTCGATCTGGTCATCAATGCCACCTCGGTGGGCCTGAAACCCACCGATCCACCGCTGCTGCCGGCCGCCATCCTCCAGCCCCACCTGCTGGTCTATGACTTGATCTACAAGCCCGCCAGAACCCGCCTGCTGCGCGACGCCGCCGCCGCCGGCTGCCGCGGCGCCAACGGCTTGTCGATGCTGCTCCATCAGGGCGTAGTCTCGTTCGGCCACTGGTTCGGCGACGAGCCCGACCCCAACCCCATGCGCCAAGCGCTCATGGACGCGTGACACCCGCCACCCGCCACCCGTCACCCGTCACCCGTCACCCGTCACCCGTCACCCGTCACCCGTCACCCGTCACCCGTCACCCGTCACCCGTCACCACTTGCCATTTGACCCCCAACCCCGCCCTTACTAGGTTGTCGCCGATGAATCCACGACCGTTGTTCCTTCCCCTGGCGCTGGCTCTCCTGCTGGCGGTCGCCGCCCCCGCCCGCTCCCTGCTTGCCGATCCCCTCGCCAATCTGTCGGAGGCGCAGCGCACCGAACTCAACGAACTGCTCGCCTCCGCCAGCCAGGACGTCGCCGGCATCCGCATGTTCGAGGCCCTGCAGA
>SKLO01000554.1 GCA_007123195.1 Verrucomicrobiales bacterium
GCGGCCGGGCTCGGGGATGGCGAACAGCACGATGCCGTTGCCACTGACCAGGTTGCCCTGACCGTCGAGGGTGCTGTTGATGAAGGCAGCGAAGAGGGTGTCGTTGATCTCGCCGAAGCCGGTGGCGGTCGGGAAGCCGACCGTGCCGCCGGGGGTGAAGTTCTCGAACAATCCCTGCAGCAAATCCTGCGAGTCGCCCTGGTAGATCAGGTAGGGCACGAAGGTCTGGGGGCTGAAGGTGTCGCCGGCGGCCAGGGTGATGTCTTGGAGGTTGGCGTTGAAATCGCCGCTGTGGTCGAGCAAGGAGGCGTCGGGGCCGAGGAAGCTGACCTCCCAGGTCGAGGCGAAGGCGATGTCGCCGTTGACCGTAAGGGTGCCGAGCCCGAACAGGTCGGCCGAGCCGGGTGCCAGGGTGCCGCCGTCGACGTTGAGGCTGGTGTTGATGCTGCCGCTGCCGCTCAGGCGGCCGTTGGACAGCACGGTCACCGGGCTGTTGGTGACGGTGCCGTTGATCTCAAGGGTGCCCTCGACCACGTTGGTGGCGCCGGGGTAGGTCGCGTTGCCGTCGAACACCGCCCTGCCCGGGCCGGTCTTGGTCATCTCGCCGGCGCCGCCGCCGGTGATCGTGCCGGTGAAGGTGGTGACCTCGTTCTGGATGTTGATGGTCTTGGGCGCGCCGCCCTTGTTCATGTCGCCGGTGAAGGTCAGGTTGCCGGTGCCGGCGCTGCCGAAGGTGGTGTTGGAGGACAGGGAGACGAAGTTGCCAATGGTGCGGTCGGTGGCGTCGGTGGAGCGGATGGCGCTGCCGCGCAGGTCGAGGGTGCCGCTGCCGAAGGCCTGGTTGTGACCGACCTCGACCGCGCCGCCGATGAGGTTGTTGACCCCGGAGTGGGTGTTGGCGGTGGGCAGGATCAGGATGCCGCCGCCCTGCTTGGTGAAGCCGCCGCTGCCGCTGATACCGCCGGCGAGGTTGAAGGTGCTGTTGTCGACCTGGATGGTGTTCTGAACCTGGGTGCCGGTGAGGGTGAGCGGGCCCGACAAGGTGGTCGGGTTGCCGCTGCTGCGCAGGTTGGCGCCGTTGAGGTTGACGTCGATGTTGTAGCTGCCGACGGAATTGTTCTCGAACCACAGGCTGCCGCCGTTGACGTTGACCGTGCCGCCGGTCCAGTTGCTGCGGGTGAGGCCGAACTCGCCGGATTGCACGTTGATGGTGCCGGCGGTGATCGTGGCGTCGACGATGGCGATCTTGTTGCCGCCGGTCTTGGTCACGGTGTGGCCGCCGAGGTCGAGCTGCGCGTTGAACTGCCCTGCGCCGGAGCCGCGGATGTCCCAGCGGTTGGTGCCGGTGAAGGTCGAGTCGGCGGCGAGGGTGACGAAGCGCAGGGCGTTTTGTTGTTCGCCCGGGGCGGTGTTGGTGATGGTGCCGCCGTTGAGGGTGACGTCGTAAAGACCGGATGCGTTGGTGTTGACCCCGTTGATGTCGAGGATCCCGGCGGGATTGATCAGCACGCTGCTGCCGCTGGCCCCGAGCGCCGTGCCGTTGCCCAGCCGGATCGTGCCCTGCTCAATGATGGTGCCGCCGGTGTAGCTGTTGGCCCCGGTCAGAACCAGGGTGCCTGGATCGTCGAAAGTCAGGCTGCCGGTGCCCGAGATCGAGCCGGACAGGATCGCCTCACGCACGCCCCCGGTCACCTGGTCGAAAGTGTGAATGGTGTTGCCGCCGCTGGAGGTGATGGTGCCGCCGGTGGCGGCCTGAGCGCCGGCATAGCTGATGATGACAATGCCCGAGCCGCCAAAGGCACCTTGACGGTCGTTGTTGCCGCCGCCACCGCCGCCGCCGGTGTTGGGCAGGCCGGCGGTCGCATCGATGTTGTTGTTGGCACCTGAGCCGCCCACCCCGGAACCGCCGCTGCCAGGCGTGCCCGCGCTCCGTCCGCCACCACCGCCGCCGCCGCCATAGAACTGCATGGCACCGGAAATGGAGGAGCCCAAGCCGGCCCCGCCGGCACCGCCGTTGTCGCCTGCGGCATTGCCACCGGCACCGCCGGCGCCGCCGCCGGCCCCTCCCCCTTCATTGCCAGCACCGGTGCCGCCGCCGGTGCCAAAGCCGCCGGAGGCGGACCCCGGCTGCAGCCCGAGGCCGCCGGTCGTGCCATTGCCGCGGCCACCGCCACCGGAACCGCCGTCCAGGCCGCTGGCATTGCCACCGGCGCCGCCGCCGCCGCCGAGGGCGATGATGGTTCCGAGCGATGAGTCGGCGCCGTTGGAGCCCATGTTGTTGCCGAAGGGACCGGGTGCGCCGCCGGCACCGACTACGATTTGAAGGGTGTCGCCGTTGCCGAGCGAGGTGGAGCCGGTGACCACGCCGCCGCCGCCGCCGCCGCCGGATCCGGCGGTGCCGAAAGCCGTACTGGTGCCGCCGCCGCCGCCGCCGCCAACCACGAGGTAGTCAAAGGTGAGGGGACCGGAAGTGACGGTGAACTCACCGATCGCACCGCCGAAATCCAATTGGATGGTGGCGCCGCCGGGAGCAATGGTGCTGTTCTGAGGGAATGTGATCGGACCGCCGCTGACATCCAGGGTCACGAGTCCGTCAAGCGGGTCCGGCAGGGTCTGGGCAAGGGCAGGCGTGGAGCAGATCAGTCCAAGGGTCAGCGCGGCGAGGGTGGAATGGCGATACATGAGGCTGGTGGTTGAGGATCGTGCGGTCACGGGCCCCGGGCCCGGTGCAGCAAGCCGAGGACCTCATTGAGTTTTACCTTCCGGCTGCCGTCGGCGGCAAGACATTTCTTACAAAAAATTTTAACAAGCAGTCAACCCAGTCGGCCACCGGCCCCACTACGATGTCCATTCGTCAATTCGTGGCTTGATGTTTCCGGCGTCAGAACCCGCGCTGTGCCGAATATGGAACCGAGATCAACTCATGACGTTTGCAGGTCCAATGGATGATTTTCCGGTTCTCCGACACGCCGGGGTGAGGGGAGCGACGACAAGGCGCGGCGTATGCCCCGGTGTGATGCCGCCCGCGAACGACCGGGATAACCCGCCGCAGACAACGCACGGGCGGTTTGATCTGCGGGGTTCACGCACGGGCGCAAAGGGCCGGGGCGGGCTGCCGCCACACCCGGCCTGCGGCGTGCTGCCGTCCCGGGTCCATGGGCCTTGGCCATGGTCGAATCATTGGCAACGGCAGACAGGAATGTCTGCCTGCACTCTGGGCCGTCACCAGTTCGGGGGTGGCAGTGTGGAGTAGACATTCTTGTCTGCTCCCGACACCCCAGACGGTGGGCCCACGGCGCTGGCGTTTGGAGGATCGTGTGGGTTCCCCGCGCTCGGGCTTGTGGGGCTTGGCCTTCGTCCAGTCATTGGCAACTGCAGACAGGAATGTCTGCCTTCACTCTGGGCCTTCACCAGTTCGGGGGCGTGAGAGCGGAGCGACGCTGGTGGATCAGGAAGGTCACGAAGATCTGGGGAATGTTGGCGGCCGCCCGACCCGGTGTATGGTGGCGGACAAATGACCTGAGTGAACCAACCAACACATTCCCCTTTTTTGCAGAAATTCAGGAGCCAACCCACCAGGATGAGCACGAAATTCCACAACGAGTCCGTGATGCCCGGTTGCCTCGGCAGCGAGGTGCCCCAAGCAGGGCATCGACCGCGGGGCGCCCCTTGGCGGCTGTGGCTGGTGGCGGCGACCATTCTCACCGCCTGCAGCGGCTTGCAGGGGAGCCCTCAGCCCGCCCGCCAGTTTTCCGGGACGGCTCCGATGGCGATGGAAGCCACGCCGGCACTGGCCGCAGCCACTCCTGAGGGAGGCCGTGCGGCAACGGCTGAAGTCCCGGGTGACCCTGGGGCCTGGCAGCAATCGGCCGCGGGTGTGCGCTGGCGCCTGATCGAACGCGACCAGCCGCGGCCGCTCCGGATGGTGGTGGCGCAGATCGATTTGGACCAGCCGGGATTGGAGCTGGTGACCACGGCGCCGGCCGGGCGCGAGGACGCCGACACGCTGGGGTTGCGGACCAGCACGTTCCTGCGGCAAACCGGCGCGGTGCTGGCGATCAACGCCGC
>SKLO01000138.1 GCA_007123195.1 Verrucomicrobiales bacterium
CGATTTCCAGCACCCGATTGAACTCGTCGCACAGCAGCCGGGTGGCGGCGATCGGCTCGATCGAAAGCGCGTAGGACATGATCGTGATGCGCTCGCCGCGCCCGATCAGGTGGGCGGCGCCGCCGTTGATGGTGATCCGGCCGGTGCCGGCCGGGCCGGGCTGCACGTAGGTTTCCAGCCGCCCGCCGCGCGTGATCGAGGCCACCAGCACCTTCTCGCCGGCCCACAACCCGGCCTGCTCCATCAGGTCGGTGGGTATGCTGATGCTGCCTTCATAATCGACGTTCGCATCCGTCACGCAGGCGCGGTGGATCTTGGATTTCAACAATTGCCGGAACACCTTGAAAGAAAGCCCCGAACGGGTTTCCGGTCAAGCCCGGGCGACCGGTCACTGGGGCGGTGGCTGACTCCAGCGGGTGGCGTGGACGGTGCCGCCGGGCTCGATCCGGCTTTCCATCAGCACCAGTGGCCCGGCCCGCCACGCCAGCGGTTGGCGCACTCTGGGCAGCTTGGCCCCGGCGGCCTTGTGCGCGGTCATGCGGCCCAGGGTCACGTGCGGCTTGAACGGCAGTGGCCGCTCCACCGCTGGCACCAGTTCCAGCACCGCCTGACGCAGGGCGCGGTGCCAGGCCTTGAGCATTCCGGTGGCCTCGCCGGCCAGCACCAGCACCCGGGGTCGCGATCGCCGCGGGAAAAACGCCAGCCGGTCCAGCTCGATGGTCGGTGGCTTCAAGCCGGAAGCCTCGATCGCTGTCGCCGCACAGTGGCCCAGTTCCTCCACCAGCTCCGTCGCCACTTCGCCGAGAAACAGCGCCGTCACGTGCAGCTGCCCGGCGCCAAACCAGCGCACCCCCTGATCCAACTGGCGCGATCGCGCCAACCGCTGCTGCCAGCCGGCCAGCTGCTCCAGCACGGTCGCGTCCGGTTGCCAGGCGAAGAACAGCCGGGAAGTGTCGCTGCCGGCGTCCCCGGCGGGGTCTGTGTCGGTCGCGTCATCCGGCCCCGGGCCGGCGGTTCCCGGGGTGTCATCATGGTGGTTGCCTGCGCCGTCCGCCTTCTGTCCCACGCCGGCTTGCGCCGGCTTCTCCGTTGGCCCTGATGATTCCCGATCGCTCTGCATGTGCTGGCACCATACACCAGATCCGCCCGCTCCCAGTTGAATCCTCCCGCCGCCCCCGAACCTGAAACCGGGATCGACCGGCGGCCCGGCCGGGGGCCAGCGCCACCCAATCGTCGGCACGACACTTTTCCGCCCGGATGGCACGTGCCGTGCTTTATGTTGATCGCCTCGTTGCCCGGTCGATCCGTTCAAGTCCATCACCCTGAGCGTCATGCCCGCGTGCCAACGGACGGGCCGGCGGTCGATCGTCCGACGGCTGCGGTCACCGGGCATTCTGACACGAGTCCGTTCATGACGTCCCCCATCCTCGACTTTCTCCGGCGACTGCACGCCGAGCTGACCGACCTCCGCGATGGTGAGGTCGCCACCTACATTCCCGAATTGGGCCGGGCCGACCCCGAATGGTTTGGCATCTGCGTGGTCACCGCCGGCGGCCACGTTTACGAGATCGGCCAGACCGACATCGAGTTCACCATCCAGTCGATTTCCAAGCCGTTCGTCTATGGCCTGGCGCTCGAGGACAACGGCCGCGAGGATGTCCTCGCCAAAGTCGGGGTGGAGCCTTCGGGCGACGCCTTCAACTCGATCAGCCTCGAGCCCGGCACCGGGCGTCCGTTGAACCCGATGATCAACGCCGGCGCCATCGCCACAGCCAGTCTGGTGCCCGGCGAGACCGCGCTGTCGCGCCAACGCCGCCTGCTGCACGGGTTCTCGTCTTTCGCCGGGCGTCCACTTGCGATCGACGAGACCGTTTACAACTCCGAAAGCGAGACCGGCCACCGCAACCGTGCCATCGGCCACATGTTGCGCAACTTCGGCATCCTTACCGAGGCGCCCGACCCGACCGTCGAATTGTATTTCCAGCAGTGCTCGATCTCGGTCACCTGCCGCGACCTCGGGGTGATGGCCGCTACCCTGGCCAACCGCGGGGTCAATCCGCTGACCGCCAAGCAGGCGGTGCGTGGCGAATACGTCGCCGACATGCTCAGCGTGATGAATTCCTGCGGCATGTATGACTGGGCCGGCGAGTGGATTTACAAAGTAGGCATGCCCGCCAAGAGCGGTGTCTCCGGTGGAATCCTCGCGGTGTTGCCGGGGCAGTTGGGCATCGGCGTGTTCTCCCCGCGGCTCGATTCCCACGGCAACAGTGTGCGCGGCATCAAGGTCTGCGAGGCGTTGTCCCAGCGGCTCGACCTGCACATGTTCAACCGCCGCGGCAGCCGCCAGGGCGCGATCCGGCTCCATTTCACCGGTGCCAAGGTCAACTCGCGGCGCGTCCGCAGCTCCACCGAGGCCGCCACCCTGCAGCGGCACGGCCACCGCATCCAGGTCGTGCAACTACAGGGCAACATGACCTTCGCCACCACCGAGGCCGTCGCCCACCTGGTGGCCGAACGGCACGACGACCTCGATTATCTCGTGCTCGACTTCAAGCACGTGCTGTCGATCAACGACACGGCCGCCCGGCTGGTCTACGAGCTGGCCACCCAGCTGCAGGCCGAGGGTCGCCACGTGTTGTTCACCCGGTCCGACCGCGTGCCCCTGCTGGCGCGCGTGTTTCGTCACAAGCTCGGCACCGACTTCGAGGAACGGTTCATCAGCTTCGAGGAAGAGGACCCGGCGCTGGAATGGTGCGAGGAACGGGTGCTCGCCGCCCGTGGCGCCCCGATTCCGGACCAGAAACCACCGCGGCTGGTCGACATCGACCTGCTGCGCGGGCTGACGGGGGAAGAGCTGGACATCTTCGGCGACCACCTTGAGCGGCAGCAGTTTGCCGAGCACGACCTGATCATCCAGGTCGGCGAGGAGGCCGGCGAGTTGTTCATCCTGTTCGAGGGGCGGGTGAGTGTGTTTGTCGGCTCGGAAAACGTCCAGCGCCGCCGCCTCGCCACCTTCTCCCCCGGCATGGTGTTCGGCGAGATGTCGATGATCGACCGCTCGCCGCGTTCCGCCACCATCCAGGCCGATTCGCCGGTGGTTTGTCGGGTGTTGACCCGCGAAGCCTTCGACCGGCTGGGGGTCGAGCATCCGTCGATCAAGATCAAGCTGCTGGAGAATCTCAGCCAGGCCCTCAGCCGCAAGCTGCGCAAGGCCAACCTTGAACTCAGCGTGTTTGATTGAGCGGGCAAGGCGATGCGTCAGGGGGTGGCGGCGCGGTTCGCCGGCGCGATGAAGGGCGGGCCTCTGTCGCTGCCCATAGCGCGGGCTCTCCGACCCGCGATTGCAGGGAGCTACGCGTCCAAAGGGGTTGAGCTTGCCGGCTGCGGTCCATTCGCAGGGGGTGGAAGGAGCCGTGAAGGAAATGGGCGCAGGGAACGAACGACCCGCACCCCGGTCGAATTGATGCAATTCAACCTACGGTCGCTGCGCCCGCGAGGCCTGGATGAGGAGGAGTGGTGGAGTGGTGGAGTGGTGCGCGACGGCTGGTCAGTGGCTTGATGGTGCGCGGCGTTTGGCGGCAGCCCGGTAGGTTGAATTGGCGCAATTCGACCTCCTGTGCGTGCTGCGCAAGGGGTGGTGCCGGGACCACGTGGAGGTTTCATTCGCAGGGGGTGGAAGGAGCCGTGAAGGAAATGGGCACGGGGAACGAACGACCCGCACCCCGGTCGAATTGATGCAATTCAACCTACGGTCGCTGCGCCCGCGAGGCCTGGACGAGGCGATGCGTCAGCGGCGGGGGGGCGCCCGCGAGTCCTGGGTGAGGCGAAGCCATGCTTCATGGGGGGGCGGACGGCTCTCCTGCCGCCAGTTCGCCGCTCACATCCCACGCTGGCGGATGGTGCCGCTGATCCAGCTGAAGAGGACAATCGTCAGAAGGCCTGCGCCGGCCACCAACGGAGTCTGGTCCCAGGCGGTCAGGGTGCCGATGAGCGTGGCGGCCGTGAACGCCGCCGCCAGCATGGTGTAGGCGGCCACAAAGTTCCGCAGGCCGGGCCGGGCCA
>SKLO01000468.1 GCA_007123195.1 Verrucomicrobiales bacterium
ATGTCGTCGTGATCGGCCGGGAACTTCACCCGGATCTCCGGGGTCACCGCCGGCAGCACCGCCTTGCCATCAGCATCGATCAGGCGGATGTCGAGCCGGTGATGGCCCTCGTCCTCGGCCTGGAACACCACCCGCAAGGCCAGTGCGCAGTGCGGGTGATGGACCGGGAAATTGGGCGCGCCGATGGTGTCGAAGGCGCCCAGGATGCAGAGTTTGCCGCCGTAATCGGAGGCGGAGTCACAAAGGGTGGCGATGGAAAGTTCCACGAGGGTTTATGAATCGTTGGTGTTGGGTGGATTGCAACGGTGGATTGCCGTGTGTCGGTCGTCTACCGGCGGCGGTTGGCCGCTGTCCTGCCGGCTACTCGGGCAGGAGTCGCCAGCCCGGGCCAGCATGAGCGGCTCTCTGCCGGCCTGATCAGAGGCAAGGGTCAACGCCCGAACAGGCGGCGGAAGAAGCCCCGCTGTTCCTCGGGCTCGGCCGGCGGAGGCTCGGCCGCCGGGGCCTGCTCGGCCGGCACCGCGCGCCGCACCTCGGCGCCACCACCGCGGTCCTCCTGAACCACGATCACAGGTGCCTCGGCGCCCTCCTCGATCTCTGGAAGATCGTCGTTGTCTTCGTCCTGGAAAACCTTGCTCAGTACGTCATGGACAATCGGCGCGGCGGTGCCGCCGCCGCTGACCCGTTCGTGAGTGCTGCCCTCATACAGCGCGGCGAAGGCGTAGACCGGATCGGCGGCCGGGGCAAAGCCCGCGAACCAGGCCAGGTTGCGGTTCGGTTTCCACTGTCCGGTGCCGGTCTTGCCGGCCACCTGGACGCCATCGACCGCGGCCCGCCGTCCGGTGGCGCCACTGCCATAGACCGAGGCCACCATGCCCTCGATGACCGCCTCGCGCGCTTCCGGGTCGAGGTTGACCGGTCGACGCTCGCCGGCGGGGAAATACTCGATGACGTTGTCGTTGAGATCCTGCACCTGCCGCACCAGACGCAACTGCGGCATGCTGTCGCCATTGGCCACCGCCGCCATCAGCTGGGCCGCCTGCAACGGGGTGCACAGCAGCGGTCCCTGCCCGATCGACATGTTGACGGTGTCGCCCCCCATGATGCGCCGCCGGTGAACCCTCTGCATGAACTCGTCGTCGGGCACCACGCCGGCGCCTTCAGCTTGCAGCGGCACGCCGGTGATCTGGCCCATGCCAAGCCGGCGCGACATCTCCATCATCGCCGGCGCCCCGGTCTCCAGACCAACCTGGTAAAACCAGGTGTTGCACGAGCGCATGAGGGCGCGCACCACGTTCATCGAGCCCTCGTGATTGCGGGTGTGGTTGCGGAAGGTGTGGCCGCCGAGGGTGAACGACGGTGGGCAGGAGTAGTTCGAGTTGCGGTCGATCCTGCCCGACTCGATCGCGGCCAGCGCGGTGACCACCTTGTAGGTCGAGGCCGGCGGATACATGCCGCGGAACGAGCGCGCGAACAATGGCAGCAGCGGGTCCTCGTTGAGTTCGCGGAACTGCTGCGAGGTGATGCCGGGAATGAACAGGTTGGGATCAAACAACGGCCACGAGGCCAGCGCGAGAATGTCGCCGGTGGGGATGTGGACCAGCACAAACGCGCCGGAACGCGCGTTCCGGCGCAGCGCGTTCTCGGCATGGATCTGGAACGAGGCGTCGATGGTGGTCACCACGTTGTGCCCCGGGCGCGGCGCCCGGATCAATTCCTCCTGCAGCTTCACCCCGTCGGCATCGAACAGCACGTTGACGATCCCCGGCTGGCCCTCGAGGAAACGATTGAACGACAACTCAAGACCCTGGCGGCCTTCGGTCTCCTCGAACAGCGGATCGCCGTCCTGGATGGGCCCCACCGGCAACGGCCGCACCTTGCCGGTGTAGCCGATGACATGCGGGGCGAAGGCGCCGAGCGGGTAGTGGCGCAGGTAGGCCGGGTGCAGCACCAAACCGTTGCCCAGCAGCGGGTCGATCAGATCCAACTGCTTCTCGTCAAGGTCCTGCTGAATGCCGGCTTCGGTCGAAAACACCAGCGGCAGCCAGCGCCGGTTCTCGTAATGCTGCACCAGTTTGTCGTCGTCGATGGTCCACTCGGTGCCCAGCGCCCGGTTGGCCAGCGCCATCTGACGCCGGCCGAAGCTGACGATCTGGTCCTCGGTGACCTCGTCGCCGAAGTGCGGGAAGCTGATGGCCAGGTGATGAGCCACCTGGTTCTGAGCCATGGGGCGGCCGCGGCGGTCGACAATCTGACCGCGCGGGGCGGGAATCGCCAGATTGAAGGTGCGGGCCTCGGTCAGCGTGCGCCAAAAAGTCCGCAGGGTCCGCGCCTCGTCGGGTGAGGAGTCGGCGATGATCGATTCCGGCAATTCCGGCTCGAAACCGGCGTCCGGGATGGCGCCGACAGGATCCTGATTGGGCGCGATGATGGCCCTGCGGGTGGGCAACTCGACCTGGGCTTCCGGATCACCGTCCGCCGGCCGGGACCCGGGATTCAGCTCCGAGGCCGGCTCAGCCGCCACCGCGGGCGGCGGATCCGCCGGGGCCGCCGGGGCCGCGGGCGGCGGGGCCGGATTGACGTTGGGTTGGTAGCCCCTGGGGTCATCCGCCGGCACCGCCGGCAGGATCCGCGGCTCTTCAACCGGCACCGCGGGCCGGATCTCCTGCGCCGATGCGGGCGCCATCACCAGGACCGCGCCGAGGCCGATGGCCATGCCGACGGCCAGCGTGCCGGGACCCGTCTGCACGGCCGACCCATTCGGCGCCATGGGGAGGGGTGAGGATGTCACCTTGATCATGGGGCCAACATAGCCCAGTCAGCGGCTCCGCTCAAGAAATCGCACAATCTCGCCGGCCAGCGCCGGGCCGATGCCTTTGACCGCCGCGATCGCTTCCTCAGGCGCTCGCCGGAGCCCGGACACAGAGCCGAATTCCCTGAGCAGCAATTGCTTGCGCCTTGCGCTCACGCCCGGGCAGTCGTCCAGCAGGCTCTCCTGCACCCGTCGCTTCATCAGCAACTGATGGTAGCCGTTGGCAAACCGGTGGGCCTCGTCGCGAATCCGCTGCAACAGCTGCAGCGCGCCGGTGTCGTGCGACAGCACCAGCGGAGCCTCGGCACCGGGACGGAAAATCTCCTCCTGGCGCTTGGCCAGGCCGATGATCGGCAGGTCCCACAGCCCCAGCCGCTGCAACTCCCCGCAGGCCGCCGACAACTGGCCCTTGCCGCCATCCACAATCACCAGGTCGGGAATGCGCACCGGCGCCGGTTTGCCGCGCCCGGCCCGGCGGCCCGCACCACCCTTGCCCGGAACCGCGTCCGGTGCGGCCGGCTCGCTCTCCAGTTCCCGATTGACCCGCTGCAACGCCTCATAGATCGATTCCTGGCTGCCCTCCATGCCGTCGCCGGCCCGGTCGCGGGTTTCGAGCACGATGCGGGAATAACGCCGGCGCACCACCTCGGCCATCGAGGCAAAATCGTCCTGGCCATGGACCGTGCGGATCCGGTAGCGGCGGTAGTTGGCCGAATCCGGCACCCCGTTGCGGAACCGCACCATGCTGGCGACACAGTGGTTGTTGGAAATGTTGGAGATATCGAAACACTCCATCAGCATCGGTGCCGCCGGCAGGTTGAGCAGCTGCCGCAACTCCTCCACGTCGGCCAGTGGATCGATCCCCTCGCCCACCCTCGGGGCGCCCCGGCCGCGGGTGAACGATCGCACCGGCTTGACCGTTCGGCGCAGGTCATCGAGCACGTCCCGCAGGGAGGCCGCGCGCTCGAAGTCGAGCGCCGCAGCGGCCTGCTGCATCTCCTCCTCGAGCTTGACCAGCGACTCCTTCGACCGGCCTTCCAACACCCGGCACGCCTCCAGCACCCGCGCCTGGTAGCCCGCCTCGTCGATCCGGCCGATGCACGGCGCCGAGCAGTTGCGGATGATGTCGTTGCTGCAATGGCGGTAATCCAGCTCGCCCGGCCGCAGCGGACGGCAGTTGCGCAGGCCGAACTCGCGGTTCAACCA
>SKLO01000054.1 GCA_007123195.1 Verrucomicrobiales bacterium
GCCTTGGTCGAGGCATTGCGCGATCACCAGCCGCCGGTGTCCGAGGAGGTGCTGCAGTTCCAGATCGGCTTGGCCGTGCGCGAGGCCAGCGACTTGTCGTTCGTGCCGCACCGGTTCCGCACCGGCAAATGAGCGAGGTGGCCGGGGATTCTTCCGGCGGCGGCTGTCTGGCGTCCGGTCAGGTGGTTCAATTTGAAAAGGAATCCTCGCCGATTTTGCCCAACTGCTTCGGAGACACTACCCCGGGCCGGATGATGGCCCAGCTAAGCGGCGATCGTTGCGCCCGCGAGGCCGGGGCGAGGCGGTGCGCCGGTCGAGCCGGCACTTGCGGTCGGCAGACGACGCGGCAGGGTGTCGGAGTGAACCCTCGCGCTATCCAGGCCCGATCGTATGGACGTGAAGCCGACGGGGATTCCCCCGCCCCGGTCCGCGGTCACCTGCCGGCACCCCGCCCTGGCGCTTGGCTGTTGGTGGCATCGATGGTGCTGGCGTGGTCGGGGTCGTCGATGCTGCTGGCGCGGCAAAGTGAGGACTCCGGCGGGCAACGGGAAGCTCGTGCGACGCTGATCCCGCCGGCGACCCCGCTGACGGTGGGCGTGGGCGCGGTGGTGCAGGTGGTGGTGCCGGAGCTGGAGCCGGCGTTCACATTCAACCAGACAGTCGGTCCCATGGTCGGAGCCGAGCTGCGCCATCTCGGTTCGGTCCCGTTCATTGATCAGGATGGTGGCCGGAGCCGGATCGAACGGCTGGAATTGCTGCCGCTTGAGCCGGGCACCATTCGTTTGCCGGCGCTGGAGTTCCGCAGCGGCAACCGCCAGCTGACCAGTCGGGCGCTGGATCTTCCGGTGGTCGCTCCCGAGGCTGATGAACGCATGGTGCTCGACCTTGCCCTGTCCCACGCCGAGGCCTTCGTCGGCCAGCCGGTGCTGCTGAGCGGGTTTTGGTCGCCCGGCTACGACATCGAACAAATCGTCGCCGTCGATTTCCAGCTGCCGTTGTTGCGGCGCGGCGAGGTCTCGGTGTCGCTGCCGCCGGAGCAGGACTTCCGCCAGCGCGGGGTCATCGGGCTGCCGTTCTCCAACCGCCGCATCCCGGCCCGACTCAGCGGCGGGGTGCTGGAATTTTCCGTCGTGGTCGTTCCGCGCGAGGCGGGCGACCTGGAGATCGAACCAGCCAGCCTGTTGGCGTCGATCATCGACGAGCCATCGCCCCGTCGGCGCAGCGGGTTCCAGTATCCCGCCTATTTTGACAACCAGTTTTTCCGCGATCCCGGCGACGAAACCGGGCGTCGGGTGTTCGTGCGATCGCAGCCGCTGGCCCTGCGGGTGCGGCCGTTGCCGGACGGCGCTCCGGATTCATTCACCGGGGCGGTCGGGTCATTTTCGGCGGGTGCCACCATCAGCCCGGCGTCGCTCGACCTCGGCGGAGTGGCAACCCTGACCTTGACCCTCGACGACCACCCGCACCCGCGCGGCCTGGAACTGCCGCCGCTGGAGCGCCAACCGGCGTTTCGCAGCGCGTTTTCGTTGCCCGGGGACGACACCCCGCCGGCGATCGAGGGCGGTCGGGCCGTGTTCCGCCGCGCGTTGCGGCCGTTGGACGCCGACATCGACCGGGTGCCGGCGGTGTTGTTGAGCTATTTTGACCCCGTGGCGGAGCGCTACGTCGAGGTGCAGACCGATCCCTTGCCGCTGGAGGTGCGCCCGGCGAGTGGCGTCGGGGCGGCGGTCATGAGCGATGGACGCAGGCTGGCAACGCCCTTGCAGCCCAGCCCGCCGGGCTTGGGCGAGAACGCCTCGTGGGAGCAATTGCTGGGCCCGCCCGGCTGGCACGAGCGGCTGAGGCCGGGGGGTGGCACGTCGCTGGCCTGGTGGCTGGCCCTGTTGCCGATGGCGGTGTTCGCGATCTGTTGGCAACGATGCCGGGCGCGGCAGCCGGGTCAATGGGCGCGGCGGCGCAAGGCCTGGCGCCGACTGGTCCGGCGCTGGCGGCGCGCGACCGCCGAGCGCGAACCGGCGCGGATGGTTGACCGGCTGCGGCCGGCCTGCAGCGGGTTCTTGCGGGAACGATTCGGCCTGTCGACACCAGTGGCGACCGATCCCGAGGGAGTGCGACAATGGGCGCGCGAAATGGGCCCGCTCCAGCAGCGGTCGTGCGAGTCCCAGCTGATCGACCTGGCCGACTTGTGGCAGCAGTTGGATCAACTCCGATATCACCGCTGCGGCGATGGCGATGCTCCGACCTCCGCCGCGACCAATGAACAACTACAGCGCCTCACCGCGGACCTGCGGCGGGTGCTGCTGGCGCTGCACCGGAGCCGCCTGCCGATGCCATGAACCGGGAAGGGAGATCGGGACATCAGGTTCTGCTGAAGCGGTTGGAACTCCCGGGCCACGGTCCGGTTGAGTGGCCGCCGGCGCCTGCTGCAAACCGGTGAAACGCAGATCCAGAAATCGATTCAACCCGTGTCCGAATTTCCTTCCAGAATGAAACCAACGGTGGCCCGCCTTGAAACCGGGGGCGGCAACCCCGCCGGGCCGCTGCGGACCGCTCGCCGGCGGCGCACCGGGGCTTCGGCAGGCGGTCGCCTGCGCGCGTGGGCGGCTTGCTTGGGCGCGTGCTGGTTGGTGGGAGCGCTGGCACCTACGGCACCGGCGGCCGGTTCGGAAGCGCCTGCGGTTCGGGAGGTGGCCGGATTTGAAGACCATCAGGCTGGCGAGCCGGCGCAACTGGCCCGGCGGGCCGACCAGGTGTTTGGCGTCGGCCTGAAGCAACTGGAAACCGAGCCCGCCACAGCCGGTCGTGACCTGGCCGTGGCGGCCGGGATGTATGAGCTGTTGGCTGACCACCCGGCCATTCGTGCCTCGGCAGCCCTTCGCAACGCAGGCAACGCCTGGTTGCTGGCGGGCGACCCCGGACGGGCGCTGCTCAACTTCCGGCGGGCACTCAGTCTGGAGCCCGGTGACCGGGTGGCAAGGGCCGGCCTGCGCGAGGCGCGCGAGCGCCGTGGCACGGTGGTTGGCTCGCGTCTGGCACCGGGGTCGATGGCGTTTGTGCGCGACCAGTTGGCGGTCGAGCAGCGCGGGCGGCTGTTGGGGTGTCTGCTGGGAGCCAACGCCCTGCTGTGGCTGGCGGCCGCAGCGGCTCTGCGTTGGCGGTCGATCCCGGCGCGTCGCCTCGCGTGGCTTGGAGGCGGTCTGACGCTGGCGGCGCTGGTGCTGTGGGTGTGGTCAGCGGGCGCCGACCCGGGCGTGGTCACCGCCCGGGACGTGGTCGGTCGGCACGGCAACGGTCAGGCTTACGCCGCCGCCTGGCAGTCGCCGCTGGGAAGCGGGGTCGAGTTCAGCCTGGTGGAAGACCGCGGCGACTGGTGGAAGATCAGGCTGGCCGACGGCAGCGAGGGATGGATCCCGGCCGCCAGCGCCGAGCGGGTGCGACGAAGCAACGCCACATCGGACCCCTGAGGTGGTACTGGGGAAGTCTCGCTGACCAGACCGTCCTCCACCCTGTGGTATCCACGCCGCCGATTCGAGCGGGGGACGGGTCGTTCGTTCGCTGCGCCTTGTTCCTTGACGGTCTCTTTTACCCCCGGCGAATGGAACCAGTGCGTGGTCCCGGGACCAGCCCGCGCGCATCACGCACAGCAGGTCGAATTGCGCCAATTCAACCTACGGGACTGCCGCCCAGCGCTGCCCAGGGTCAAGCCAATGGATCCCGCCCACTCAGCACACCAACACCCCGCCTCACCAAGGCCTCGCGAGCGCAACCACCGTAGGTTGAATTGCAGCAATTCGACCGGGGTGCGCGTCGATCGTTCCCTACGCCCGCTTCCTTCACGGCCTCGTTGGCCCCCTGCGAACGAAACCGCTGCGTGGTCCCGGCACCGGCCCGCGCGCACCACGCACAGGAGGTCGAATTGCACCAATTCAACCTACGGGCTGCCGCCAATGGACAGCTTCATCCATCCACCCGCCGCCCCCCGGCGCGCCACCTCACCCGGTCCTCGCGGGCGCAGCGA
>SKLO01000463.1 GCA_007123195.1 Verrucomicrobiales bacterium
TCCGCTACTTCCGCAACGACCGCTCGTTCTTCCGCATCTACCTCGCCGAATTCCTCAGCCCCGACTCGCAACTGGGCGCCGGGCTGGCCCAGACCGGCAAACAACTGCGCGACGAGTTCCAAAAGCTTTTCATGCAGGTCTACCGGGACGGGATTGAGGACGGCACCTTTTACCCCACCGATCCCAAGATCATGGAGGCCGCCATGGGTGGCCTGATCGAGTTCACCCTGCGCGAGGCCTGCACCCGTTCGGCCGAGCAGGACGCCGATCCGGTGGCTGATTACACCCTTGAACTGTGTGAGCGGGCGTTTTTCCAGCCCAAATAGCCCGTCCCGCCATGCCGCGGCCATTCGTCATTCATCCGCCCCCGCGCCACCACGACCACCACCAATCCGGTTTCATGCCCGCCTTGCATCCCACCCGAACGACCTCACGCACCCCGCTCAACCAGCTCACCCCGTCGGCCCGGTCCGCGCCGGTGGCAGATGAGGCCCCCGACGGCCATCGCCCGCGATCCGGTCGCGCAGCCTCCATCGGGGTGCTGTTGCTGCTAGGACTCACCGTCGCCTGCGGCCAACCGCCGGCCGGCGAGGGCGCCCCGCCCGACATGGCGATGCCGGTCATCGCGGCCAAGGTGGCCCGCGAAGCGCTGGAGGAGCGGCTGCCGTTGATCGGCAGCCTGCGGGCACGCGAGGAGGTGCGCCTGATCAGCGAGGTCGACGCCCGCATCGAGCGCATCGGCTTCGACGAGGGAACCCTGGTCACCGCGGGCACGGTGTTGTTTGAATTCGATTCCCGACGACAAGCCGCCCGCCTCGCCGATGGCGAGGCCCGCCATGCGCTGGCGTTGTCCGAACTCAACCGGGGTCGCGAACTGCTGGAGCGCCGCACGATCCCGCCGCAGGAGTTTGATCGTTTGCAGGCTGCGTATCTCTCGGCCGAGGCCGAACTGAGCCAGTTGCGCGCCGACCTTGAGGACACCAGCGTCGTGGCCCCGTTCGACGGTGTCATGACCAGCCGCATGACCAGTGTCGGCCAGTTCATCACCCGCGGCACCGAGCTGGCCGGGCTGATCCAGATGGATCCCCTGGAGGTGGAATTCCAGGTGCCCGAGCGTTTTGTCAGCCAGATCCGCGAGGGCCAGCGCATCCGCATGCGCACCGTGGCCTTCGGCGACGAGGACTTCGAGGGCGTGGTCGACTACGTGGCGCCGCGCATCGACCCGCAGTCGCGCTCGCTTGAGGTCAAGGCCTCGATGGCCAATAGCGACGGCCGGTTGCGGCCCGGCCAGTTCGGCACCATCGACCTGGTGTTCCGCTCGCGCGAGGACGCGCTGGTGATCCCCGAAACCGCGGTTCGCTATCAGGCGGGCGACGTGTTCGTCACCATGGTCGACGACGAGCGGAGGGTTAGTTTCCAGCCGGTCACGGCCGGGATGCGGTTGGAGGGGCGGATCGAAATCCTCGACGGCCTGCAAGAGGGCGACGTGATCGTGATCGAGGGCTTCCAGAAGGTCGGCCCGGGATCCAAGGTGCTGTTCGCCGCCGGCTCGGCCGATCACGGCGTCGAGCCCGATCCCGCCGACGCCGGGGCACCCGCCGCCGAGGAACCGGCTGCGGCCGCCCAGGCAGGCGAGCCGGACGAACCCGGCGCCGCGGAGCCCGCCCCCGACGCGGCCACAGAATG
This sequence comes from Verrucomicrobiales bacterium, assembly GCA_007123195.1. GTDB lineage: Bacteria > Verrucomicrobiota > Verrucomicrobiia > Verrucomicrobiales > SKLO01 > SKLO01. Next base: position 1,687 of record SKLO01000463.1, read on the forward strand.
ACACCACCGCCCGGCTTTGCCCACCCGCGTCCCCGACCAGCAACCCATTCAACATTCAACATTCAACATTCCCTAACCCTCCCACCTTCCACGGCTGCCGTCCGCCCACCCGTGTCCCCGACCACACGCCATGAGTTTTTTTGAAATCTGCATCCGCCGTCCCGTCATGACCATCATGATGAGCACGGCCCTGCTGGTGTTCGGCCTGCTGAGCCTGTCGCGCCTGCCGGTGCGCGAGCTGCCCGACGTCGATCCCACCGTGGTCAACGTGCTGACCGTGTATCCCGGCGCCAGCGCCGAGGTGGTCGAGGCCGAGGTGACCGAGCGGCTCGAGGAGGTGATCGCCAGCGCCAGCGGCATCCGCCAGATCATCAGCGAGAGCCGCGAGCAAACCAGTGCCATCACGGTCGAGTTCATCCAGGGCACCGACGAGGACGTTGCCGCCCAGGACGTGCGTGACCTGGTGGCGCGGGTGCGCGGCGCTTTGCCGGACAACGTCGACGAGCCGGTGGTGACCAAGCAGGACAGCGCCGCCAGCCCGATCATGTGGGTGGCGTTCTACAGCGACCGTTTCGACACCCGGCAACTGACCGAGATTGCCGAGGAACAGGTCAAGGACCGGTTGCAGACCGTGCCCGGCGTCAGCCAGGTCGTGATCGGCGGCGAGAAGCGTTTTGCCATGCGTATCTGGCTGCAGCCAGAGGCCATGGCGGCGCGCGGGGTCACCGTGCTGGATGTCGAGCGCGCCCTGCGCAGCCAGAGCCTCGAGCTGCCGAGCGGGCGGCTGGAGAACCTCGACCGCGAGCTGACGATCCAGACCCGGGGCCAGCTGCAAACGGTGCCGGAGTTCGAACGGCTGGTGATCCGCCAGAACGGCAACGCCACCGTGCGGCTGGAGGACATCGCCTTGATCGAGGAGGGGGTCGAGGACGAGCGCGCCGTCGCCCGCTACAATGGCCAGCCGTCGATCGGCCTCGGAGTCGTGCGCCAGTCGCGCGCCAACACCCTTGACGTCGCGCGCGGCGTCAAGCAGCGCATGGACGAGATCGCGCCCTCGCTGCCGGACGGGATCAACTACGACTTTCCCTACGACGAGTCGGTGTTTGTCGAACTGGCGGTCAAGGAGGTGTTCCAGACCCTGCTGATCGCCTTCGGCCTGGTGGTGCTGGTGATCTTCTTCTTCCTGCGCAGCGTTCGCTCGACCTTCATCCCCGCCATCACCGTGCCGGTGTCGGTGGTCGCCACCTTCGCCATCCTCCACGCCATGGGGTTCTCGATCAACATCTTCACCCTGTTGGCGCTGGTGCTGGCGATCGGCATCGTGGTCGACGACGCCATCGTCATCCTCGAGAACATCTACCGCCACATCGAAAACGGCGACTCGCCGATGACCGCCGCCAGCAAGACGATGAAGGAAATCGCGTTCGCGATCATCACCATCACCCTGTCGCTGGTCGCGGTGTTCCTGCCGCTGGTCTTCATCGAGGGTTTTGTCGGCCGCCTGCTGCTGGAGTTCGCCGTCGCCCTGGCCGGCGCGGTGGTCTGCTCGGCGTTCGTCGCCTTGACCCTGTCCCCCATGGCCGCCTCACGGCTGCTGAAAAGCAAGGCCGACCAGGCGCCGCCCGGACCGGTGTTCCGCTGGATCGAGCGCCGGCTTGACCGTCTGACGGACCGTTACCCCCGCCTGCTGGGGTGGTCGCTGAACCATCGCCTCGCGGTGGTCGTGCTCGCGCTCGGCTCGCTCGGCCTGGCCGGTTATTTCTACCTGAACCTCGAGAACGAACTGCTGCCCGACGAGGACAAGGGACGGTTCATGGCTCTCACCATCGCGCCGGAGGGCGCCACGCCGGAATACACCGACCGCATGATGCGGCAGATGGAGGCCATCGTCGAGGACAACGACGCGGTCAGCGGCTACTTCTCGGCGGTGGCCCTGCCGTTCAACGGCCCCGGCGACGCCACCATGGGATTCATGTTCGCCCGGCTGCGTGACGGCGACCGCCCCAACGTGCGCGACGTCATCGGCGGCCCCACCGGTCTTGGCGCGCGCTTCATCATGGAGGTCGAGGGCGCCATCGCCATCCCGATCCTGCCCAAGGCGGTCGACCTCGGCATCAACCAGCCGTTTGAACTGGTGATCACCCACAGCGACATCGACGAACTTTACCAATTCTCGCAGGACTTCGTCAACGTGCTGCGCGCCGAGGGCTTCCTCGAGAATCTGCGCACCTCGGTGGAACTGACCAAGCCGGAACTTGACCTGCACATCGACCGCGACCGCGCCGGCGCGCTCGACGTTTCGGTGGAGGACATCGCCCGCACCCTGCA
>SKLO01000255.1 GCA_007123195.1 Verrucomicrobiales bacterium
CAGGTGGCCGAGCGCCAGGGCCTGGCCGTCGCCGCCGAGCGCCTGGCCGACGACATGGTCAGCCGCATCGCCAATGGCTGGTGATCCCAGCCGCGGCCCCGAACCAACGGCCGCGCCGGATTCCGATCCCTCCGACCCGGCCGGCCATGCGGCCTCCAGCACCGGCGCCGGTCCGAGCGGGACTCCGCCCCTGACCCTGCTGGCGACTCCGATCGGCAACCTCGGCGATCTCTCGACCCGCGCCTTGGACACCCTGCGCCAGGCCGACCTGGTCGCCTGCGAGGACACCCGCCGCACCGGCCTGCTGCTGCACCGGTTGGGAATCAAGAAGGCGCTGCTCAGCCTGCACGCCCACAGCGAGGCCTCGCGCTGCCAGCGGGTCATCGACGCCGTGAGCCAGGGCCAGCGGGTGGTGCTCGTCAGCGACGCCGGCATGCCCGGCATTGCCGACCCCGGCGAGCGACTGGTGCAGGCGGCGATCGCCTCCGAACTGACCGTCGAGGTGATCCCCGGTCCCAGCGCGGTGCCGGTGGCCCTGGCCGGCAGCGGGTTGCCGGCCACCCCGTTTTATTTCGGCGGGTTCCTGCCGCCCAAGTCCGGTGGCCGCAGCCGCGAGTTGGAAGCCGCCCTGGGCCGCGACCACACCAGTGTGTTCTTCGAGGCCCCGCACCGGCTGCTGCGAACCCTCCAGCGCCTGGCCGAACTGGGGTCCGACCGCCGCGTGGTGGTCGCCCGCGAACTGACCAAGAAATTCGAGGAATTCGTTCGCGGCCGCCCGCCCGACCTGGTGCGCCACTTCGAGCAACGCCCCCCCAAGGGCGAGATCACCCTCATCATCGCCGGTGATCCGGTGCCCAAGTGGGTGCGCTGGTGAGGTCGCTGGCGCGACCGTTCTTGGTTCTTGGTTCTTGGTTCATGCCAAAGCCATCCGCCGGCAGGCAATGTGGAGTAGACATCCCTGTCTGCTCGGCCATTAAGGAGTCAACGCCAAAGCCTTATACCCCAAGAATCAGGAGCCAGAGGGGATCGATGCCGGAGGCATCACAGCCGGTAGCCGGTGGTTGAAAAATTGTCGCCCGCGCTCCTTATCCATCGGTCCGGGTCGCCGTCTTGGCCGCAAACTCCCGGTAGAGCCGCTCGATCGCCTCGGCCGGGTCCTCCATCATCATGCCCTCCTGAATCCGGCTGACATGAATGCCGAACGCGAACGGACTGACGCAGGGCACGTCCACCAGCCGCCAGCGGTGGCTGCCGACCCGCCGCAGGAACTCGAGCGCCTGCCCGGTGTCGAGAAACAGGTGCATCGCCTCGCGATAGGCCTGCTGAAGCATCGGGTGATCCGGCTCATGGCGGCTGAGCACCTGGAACAGGATCTCCGAACTCCAGCGCACCTGCTTGAGCCGGCGCTCGCGCCCGGGCAATTGCCGCGGCACCATCAAGCCGGTCTGGGCCACGCCGCGGAACTGCCACTTGACCAGCTCCGACTCGTGCAGCGCCCGTTCCAGGTCGCGCCCGGCGTCGTCCGGATGAAACAAGGCTTTCCAGCCCTCAAGCTCGAGCGACTGGAACGGGCGCAGCGTCAGCATGAACCCGTAGTCATCGATCGTCACCATGGTGTTGCCGCCCACCGCCTCCTTCAGCCGCCACGACACGATGCGCGACAGGGCGTCGTTGGCACTGCGGCCGATCAGCGAATGGAAGAACACATGGACATGACCGCCGTGCTCCGGGTCGTCCTCGCCCGGCTGGTAGCGTTCGATGAGAAATCCGTCCTCCACCGGCACCTCGGAGATCAGCCGCTGGTTGCGGAAATGCCGCACCACCGCCACGGCGTTGCTCAACGAGGCGTGCCATTGCTCGACCAGCCAGTCGGCCAGCGCCTCGTCGTCCCCGCCCCGGTCCATGCGCCGGGCCAGCTCGCTTCGCAGCGCCGCCACCTGCCGCGCCAACCCGGACGCCAGCGGCATCTTGTTGGCATTCCAGGAGGGCACGGTCGGCAGCCGGCCGGGTTCCTCCCGCACCTTGATCTCGCCCACCCCGGACTCGACCAGCCGCAGGGTCCGGCCCGCCAGCACGAACAGGTCGCCGATCCTGAGGTTTTTCAAGAACCGCTCCTCGACCTCGCCGAGCCGCTTTCGCCCTGACAACACCGCCACCATGCCCTCGCTGTGAATGGTGCCGACGTTGACCAGGTAGTCGCGCTCGACCCGCCGGTGGGCCGCCGTCCACACCCCGCCGGGACCCTCGGCGATCTTGCCGAAGGTGTCGCTGTATTGCCGCTCAAGCGAGCGCCCGCCGCCCTTCAGGTAGTCGACCACCCGGTCGAACTCGTCCCGCTTCAGATCATGATAGGGTTCGGCGCGGGTGACGGTGGCGAACGCCAGGTCACGATCGTAGCCGCCCTCGATCGCCATGCCGACCAGGTGCTGGGCGAGGATGTCTGCGGCGTGCCGCAGCGGCCGAACCTCGTCCAGCTCGGCGCGCCGGGTCATGCGCGCGCACACCAGGCACTCGACCAGGTCGTTGATGTTGGTTGCCACCAGGATGCCGTGGCTGGTCTGGTGGATCGAGTGCCCCGAGCGGCCGATGCGCTGGAGGGTGCGGTTGATTCCCTTGGGCGTCGACACCAGCACCACCACGTCGATGCCGCCGATGTCGACGCCCAGTTCAAGACTGGTCGAACACACCACCGCCTTCAGCTCGCCCCGCTTCAGCCGGTCCTCGACCTCGAGCCTGAGATCGCGGTCGAGCGACGCGTGATGGGTGCCGATGCGGTCGGCCAGTTGCGGCAGCTCGGCCTTGAGCCGGTAGGAGATGTTCTCCGCGCCCGAGCGCGTGTTGCAGAACACAATCGCGCTGTTCTTGCCTTCAATGATCCGCGCGATGTCGCGGATCACCCGCGCGCCGGTCCATCCCGCCGGCGGATACGGATCACGCCGCAACGGGGTCAGCACCTCGACCAGCTGCCGCCGCGCCACCCTGGCCCTGACCAGTTCACAATGCCGGCCGCGTCCCACCAGGAACCGCCCGACCGCCTCCATCGGTGCCACCGTGGCGGACAAACCGATCCGCACCGGCCCGGTGTCGCCGTCGGGCCGGTCGGCGGCCGCCTTGCCATCGCCGGCTGCCGCGGTCAGGCGGCTGAGGCGTTCGAGACTCAGCATCAGGTGGCTTCCGCGCTTGTTCGGCGCCAGCGCGTGCAGTTCATCGACGATCACATGACGCACCCGCTGCAGCGCCGTCCGCCAACCCCGCTGCGGCAGCAGCACCGCCAGGCTCTCGGGCGTGGTCATGAGGATGTGCGGAGGCTTGCGGCGCTGCCTGGCGCGCTCGCTGGTGCTGGTGTCGCCGGTGCGCGCCCCGATCGTGATGCGTTCCCCATAGCCGGTGCCTGCCAGTGGTTCGGCCAGATTCTTGCCCATGTCGTAGGTCAGCGCCCGCAGCGGCGACAGGTAGAGCACCTGGATGCCGTCGCCCAGCGTGCCCGCATCGCTGCGCCGCATCAGGTCGTCGAGCACCCCGAGAAATCCGGCCAGGGTCTTGCCGCTGCCGGTCGGTGATGACAACAGCACGTGCCTTCCTGCAAGGATGTGCGGCACGGTTTGCACCTGGGCATCGGTCGGTTCACCCAGGGTGCGCGTGAACCAGTCGGCCAGAGCCGGATGAAGTTGCTCCAACATGGACCTGAGGTGTCGCTGCCATGGGGCGGGGCCTCAGCCCTCGCAGTGGTCATGCGAACGGATTGATGCAGCGTTCATCGGCACTGAAGGTGATGTTCTTCATGACACGAATTTCGTGCACACAGGCTTCGTGCGCCAGCCGGAATGACTTTTGATGCGGCCCAACGGGTCGTGATCCCTCAGCGCGCGGCAACGCCCCGGGTGGTCTTCTGGCATGCAAGTGACGATTCATGAGGCGAAGGCCCATTTGTCGCGCTTGATTGCGGCGGTGGAGGCCGGAGAGGAGGTGGTGATCGCGCGGCGGGACAAGCCGGTGGCGCGGTTGATACG
>SKLO01000186.1 GCA_007123195.1 Verrucomicrobiales bacterium
GGCCGAACGACCTTTTTTTCGTCCCACCGTGCCGCAGTCCAAACCGACCGCGTGTTGTCCGCGGAGAGCCAAGGTTCCCGCAAACCGCGAAGCCGCCGCTGCCGCCATCTCCGCGCCCGTCCGGCGAACGCGGCTCACCGGGGACGGTTCGCCCTACCGTTGCCAGCGCATTCCATTCGCCTGGCACGCGCGGCGCACCCCGCGTGCCTGCCCTGCCACCCCCCGCGGGCAGACGCCGCGGGGTAGGGCGAGGCGTCCCGGCCGAGCCGCGCAGGCCGAACGACCTTTTTTTCGTCCCACCGTGCCGCAGTCCAAACCGACCGCGTGTTGTCCGCGGAGAGCCAAAGCCCCCGCAAGCCGTGTCGGTCCGGCGAACTCAGCTCACCGTGGAGGCAAGGGGGCGCTGGAGTGGAGCGGGGTTGACAAGGTCGAGGTCGGACGCTCGAACGGATGCGGAGTGAGATCGTTCGCCCGCAGTGATGGCGGCTGCCGCTGTTCCGGACGCGGCCGGCGGCCGGGGTTGTGATCGATCCGCGGCCGTGGTTGGGTGGCGGGTGAAGTGGTCGATTATCTGCATTGGCAAGCCGGCCCACGGGCATGCGCGCGAGGGGGCGGCGTTTTATCTTGAACGACTGCGCCCGCTGGCACGGGTGGAGTGTCAGTGGCTGAAGGCAGGGGGCGGGCCGGAGCAGGAATCGGAGCGGTTGTGGCAGCGGTCGGAGGGCAGCCTGCGGCTGGTGCTGGACGAGCGCGGCGAGTTGCTGGACACAATGACGGCGGCGGGCCGGGTGCGGGCCTGGCGCGAGGCCGGGGTGGATGGCCCGAAGCGGGTGTCGATTTTGATCGGGGGGGCGGACGGTCACGCCGGCTGGGTGCGGGAGCGGGCCGACGAGGTGTGGGCGTTGTCGCGCCTGACGCTGCAGCACGAGCTGGCGTTGTTGGTGATGTGTGAGCAGCTCTACCGGATTCACAGCCTGCTCGCGGGCGGCCCCTATCACCGGGAGGGGTGATCCATGAAACCGGTCAGCGATGCGGGCCAGGGGTCAATACACGTCGCGCAGGTAGCGCTTCGATTGCCTGAGGGCATCGACGTAGGCCTCGGCGGCCTCGCGCGAGCGGTCGCCGCCGGTTTGCACGACGTCGATCAGCGCCTCGTGGACATCGGGCGCCATGCGGGTGGCGTCGCCGCAGACGTAGAAACAGGCGCCTTCCTCCAGCCAGGCGAACAGCTCGCGGGCGCGCTCGCGCAGGCGGTGCTGGACGTAGACCTTGTCCGGTTGGTCGCGGGAGAAGGCGACGTCGAGACGGGTGAGGTGGCCGTTTTTCAGGTGCTCCTGCCACTCGAGCTGGTAGAGGAAATCGAAACTGTAGCGCTGGTCGCCGAAGAACAGCCAGCTACGGCCCCGGGTTCCGGACACGGCGCGGTCCTCGATGAAGGCGCGGAACGGCGCCACCCCGGTGCCGGGCCCGACCATGATCAGCGGTATGGAGGGGTCGGCGGGCGGCCGGAAGTGCTGGTTGGGGTGAATGTAAATTGGTGAGGTGTCGCCCTTCTTCACCAGATCGGCCAGGTAGGTGGAGCAGACGCCCTTGCGCGGCCGGCCATGGCTTTGATAGCGCACGGCGGCGACGGTGAGGTGGACCTCGCCGGCGTGGGCGCGCGGGCTGGAGGCGATGGAATACAGCCGCGCGGGCAGCCGGCGCAGCAGGGCGATCAGGTTGGACTCGGCCAGGGCACCCTCGTGAGGGTAATCCGCCAACAGGTCGATCAACTGGCGGCCTTGCAGGTATTCGGGCAGGGCGCCATTGGCACCGATGAGCTGTTGGAGATCGTCGCGGCGGGTGGCGGCGGCGTATTTCTCCAGCAACGGCTTGGAAAGGGTGGTGATGTCGTAGTGGCTGGTTAGGGCCTCGCGCAGGGACGCCTCGCCGCCGCCGGGCAGGGGCACCGCGGCGTCGGCCTTGAGCCGGCCGGCGGCGATGACGGCATCGACCACGTCGGGCGCGTTGCGCGGGATGACGGCCAGCGCGTCGCCGGGTTCGTAGGCGAGGCCGGAGCCCTCGAGCGAGAGTTCGAAGTGCCAGGTCTCCTTGTGCGATCCCTGACCGCTGAGTAGCACGCGGCCGGTGACCGGGGCTGGGAACGGGTGGCCCTTGCCGAAGGCCGAGGGGACCGCCGTGGTGGCCGCGGCGAAGGTGGTGGCGGTGGTCGCGGCCACCGGGACGCGCCCGGCCAGGGCGGTGGTCACGCGGTCGAGCCATTGCTGCCAGGGTCCCTCGTAGTCGAGATCGCAGTCCTCGCGCCCGGTCAGGCGCTGCCCGCCGAGTTCCTCGAGGCGTCGGTCGAAGTCCTTGCCGGTCTGGCAGAACAGGGTGTAGCTGGTGTCACCGAGGGCGCAGACGGCGAATTCGAGGCCGTCAAGGCGCGGGGCGTCCTCGCTCATCAGGGCGGCGTGGAAGTCGACCGCCGCGTCCGGCGGATCGCCGTCGCCCCAGGTGCTGACGATGACCAGCAGGGGATTCATGGCGGGCAACTGGTCGGGCTGCAGGTCGGCCAGATTGTCGACTTCGGGCTGGAAGCCGCGGGCCTTGAGTTGTTTGGCGGTGGTATCGGCGAGGGCTTCGCAGTTGCCGGACTCGGTGCCGTAGACCACGTGGACCTTGGGGCGCGGGGTGTCGGCGGCCGGCAGGGTTCCGCCGATGGCCGGCGGAGCGCCGGCGGTTGGGGCTGCTCCGCCCGCACGATGGGCGGCGAGCAGGCCGGTCAGGTAGCCGTTGAGCCAGGTGACCTGGTCCGGGGTCAGGCTGGGCAGGACCTGATTGAGGTGATCCACTTGTTGACGGGACAGCGGCGAAGCGTCGGGCAGCGGCAGCATAAATGAGGAGCGACTGGGCGTGGAAGCAGGGGCGCGAAGCGCGCCGGGCCTGGTGGGCCGTTGATGTGGCGATCAGTGATGGCATGTGCCGGGTTGGCGCAGGCGGATCTGGCCGTGAACGCGGCGGATCGGGCGCCAAGATGGCGAACGCGGGCCCGAGCGCAAGCATAATTTCCCAAAGACGATAGGTTGAGTCGGGAATTGCCTCGTCCGGAGTGGGGGATTCTGGTGTGGCAGTGGTTGTCTGGGGAGCACAAAAAACGGCGCCGGAGCCCTGCGGACAGGGCTTCGGCGCCGTGATTGAGATTTTGGACCCCGATCCGTGGGGTGCTGGCTTGGTAAAGCTGGCGCCCGGATTGGAGTCCGGCCGAAGGGCCGTCAGTAGGAGGCGCTGTCGCCTTCTTCGGCTTCGACGGTCTCCTCAACGGTTTCTTCTTCGGCGGGATCTGCCGGGGCAGCCGGTTCGTCGGCACCACCGCAGGCCATCAGGCCGAAAGCGGCAAGGATCGGGAAAAGGAACTTGATCTTCATGCTTCGTCTTCGGTGGCTTCGATGGTTTCTTCAACGGTTTCTGTTTCTTCGACAGGATCCGCCGGAGCGGTTCCGTCGGCCGGGGTGGCCGGTTCATCGGTGCCGCCACAGGCCATAAGGCCGAAGACAGCAAGCAAGGGGAAGAGGAATTTGATCTTCATGCGTTGACGCGGTTGAGCTAATCGGGCACCACAACTTGGGTGCGCCGGTCCTTAGAACGTAAGGGTGGGTTTGAAAATTACCAACGGAAATAAAATACGCAAGGGACAAACCTTGCAAAACAGTCATGGCGCGGGGATTTCGCGCGCACCGGGGCGGCCGGGCGGGTCGTCGCTCCGGGCGCGGGCGCACAGCCGCGCGTAGAGGCACAGGGTGTTGGCGTCGCGGATCTCGTTGGCGTCGATCATCCGGCCCAGCTCGGCCCAGCTCACGGGCCTGACGGCGGCGATGTGCTCGTCGCCTTCGCCCAGGGCCGGCGGTTGCAGATCGCCGGATGACCGGGGCAGGGGCTCGACCGGGCCGGCCACGAACAGGTAGGCGTGCTCGTCGGTGAAGCCCTGGGAGCTGAAGAAATAGCCCAGCGACTGCAGCCGCCC
>SKLO01000325.1 GCA_007123195.1 Verrucomicrobiales bacterium
CCCCTCAACCGCCCCCGCAACCCGAGCCCCGGCAGCAGCCACAACAACGCCCGCAGCCCCCGCAGGAGCAGCCCCGGCCGACGCCGCCCCGTCGAGTTGCTGAACAACCATTGCTGCCCCCTGTGCAGCCGGTCGCAGCGCCGGTGCCGGGTCCCTCCCCAGCCGAACGAGGAGGTGGCCGCGGTGGAGATCGAGCCGTCGATCGGGGAGATCAGGACCGAGGCGAGCGGAGTGGCGGGGATCGCCGCGGCCGTTGACCTGGACCCATTTTAAAGGAGGGCGCGGTGAACGAACCGTAGAGCTGGCGGGAGATGTTTCGTTCGTGGATCGGGACCTGCGTTTCGCCAGTGCCATCCATGAGCTGGCGTTCACCCCCGACCGCCTGGCGCCCCCGCCTCCGTGAGCAACAGCCGGGTTGAGGTGCCCGCGGGTCGCGTGGCGGGGCAAGCCGGTGCCGGTTGCCAAGCCCGTGCCGGCGGTGTTCAATGCCGGGTGCCGAGCCAACCCGATCCCGAGCCTCCGTGTGAGCCAGAGGACGAGCGGGGCGACGATCCCCTGCGTGACGATCCTGCGGTGGCCGATTACCTCGCGTATCTGCGCGACGAACGGCAGGTGTCGCCGCACACCCTGCGCAACTACCGGTTGGCGCTGGCACGGTTCCGCTCCCATGTCGGCGGGTGCGACTGGCGCGAGTGCGCCGAAGAGCAGTGCCGGTTGTGGTTGTTCGAGATGATGAAAGCCGGGTTGGCGCGCAGCACCATCCGACTGCGATTTGCCGGGCTGCGCGGCTTTTACCGGTTTCACCGCCGCCGCCGCGGCTGGCAGGTGGATCCGAGCGCCGGCGTCGGATTGCCCAAGTCCGGCCGCGCGCTGCCGTTGGTGCTGACGCCCGAACAGGTGGACCTGCTGCTCAACGCGCCGCTGCTGCGGCCCTTGACCCGGCAGGCACCGGCCTGGATGCCCTTGCGCGACCATGCCATCCTCGAGTTGTTCTACAGCACCGGCTTGCGGCTGTCCGAACTGGTGTCGCTCGACGTATCCTCGGTCGATGCCTCGTCGGAAACGCTGCGTGTCACCGGCAAGGGTGCCAAACAGCGGTTGTGTCCGGTCGGCGCCCCGGCGATGGCGGCGGTGCAGAAATACCGTCATGCCGCCGGCGTGCACAGTGGCCCGTTGTTCATCAGCAAGCGCAGGACGCGGATCACGCGGCGGGCGGTGGCACAGTTGTTGGATCGTTACCTCGAGGGGTCCGGTCTGCCGGTGAACCTGACGCCGCACAAACTCCGGCATTCGTTCGCCACCCACCTGCTCGACGCCGGCGCCGACCTGCGTGCGGTGCAGGAACTGCTCGGGCACAGCAGCCTGTCGACCACGCAGATTTACACCCACGTGTCGATGGAGCGCGTGCGCCAGGCCTACGACGCCGCCCATCCGCGCGCCTGAGGCCAGGTCCGGCCATGCCGGTTGGCCGGCGCAGAGGAGTGGACCGGCCACCCTTCATTCCGGTCTGGCGAACGCGCTTCCGTCGCCGGCCAGGCGACCACCATGGCAAGGGGACAAGCCGTTTGCAAAGAGTCTCATTCTAAAGCGGTTGCACGGGCGTTGCGGAAAGCTTTTTCAGCCGCAGCAGACAGTTGGCACGGGGTCTGCTTTGGCCTGTGACCGCCAGCCGTCGACGTCCCGGAAAACCGGAAACCGAGGCGGATGGCGCCCACTCGCATCCGGCGTCCGACCCTTTGGAAAGGCACCGGCTGTGGCAAGACAACCGGAAAAAAGCAACCAACCAAGCAACACAACACTCCATGAAACTGCGAACCGTCGACAGGCTATGGGCTCCTCTGGCAGCCCTGGTCGTCACCTGCATGCTGATGGGCGCCGGGCCGAAGGCCTGGGCGCAAGACGAGGCCGAAGCGGCCGAAGAACCCGCCGCGGCGGTCGAGGCCGTTGAAGAAGCGGTCGAGGAAGAAGAGGAAGACTATCTGGGCGAGTTCCTGGAGCTGCGCGCAGGCTACGGCGAGGAATACATCGAGGCGTTCGAGTTCTTCGTCGTCAGCATGCTGTGGACGGTGATCGCCGCCGCGCTGGTGCTGATCATGCACCTCGGATTCGCCACCCTCGAGGCCGGCCTGACGCAGAAAAAGAACACCGTGAACATCATGTTCAAGAACGTGTTCATCATCTCGATCGGCATTCTGACCTATGCCTTGATGGGCTTCAACACCCACTATCCAGGCGACTGGATGATCGAGGGATGGCTCGGGTTCGGCGGTTTCATCGGCGATCTCTCGGGCGATGATTCCTTTGGCTACGGCGGCCCCGGCCTGTGCATGACCGCTTATGGCGACTTCATCTTCCAGGCCATGTTCGCCGCGACTGCAGCCACCATTGTCTCGGGCTCGGTGGCCGAACGCATCAAGCTTCCCGCGTTCATGATCTTCACCACCATCCTGGTGGCGGTCGGCTACACCGTGGCCGGTTCCTGGCACTGGGGTGAGGGCTGGCTGAGCGAACTCGGCGGTGGCGACACTCCGTTCTACGACTTCGCCGGTTCAACCGTGGTTCACGGCTTCGGCGGCGCCGCGGCCCTGGCCTGCGTGATCATCCTCGGGCCCCGCCTCGGCAAATACACCAAGGACGGTATCAGACCGATCCTGCCCAGCAGCATGCCGCTGGCGACCATCGGTGTGTTCCTGCTGTTCTTCGGCTGGTTCGGCTTCAACGGCGGCTCGGTGCTGTCGGCTGATCCCGGTCCGCTGGGCCTCGTGTTCACCCCCACCGCACTCGCCGCCTCGGCCGGCGCCATCGCCTCGATGCTGTTCGCCTGGGCGGTGCTCAAGAAGCCCGATCTGTCGATGGCGCTCAACGGCGTGCTCGGCGGCCTGGTGAGCATCACCGCCGGCGCGGACGCCGTCTCCCCCCTTGCCGCAATCATCATGGGCGCCATCGGTGGTGTCATCGTGGTGGCGTCGATCCTGTTCCTCGACAAGATCAGGATTGATGACCCGGTCGGCGCCATCTCGGTGCACGGCACCTGCGGCATCTGGGGAACGATCGCCGTCGGCCTGCCGTTCTTCAACGGCGGCAACGAGGAGATCGCGCTCGGCAGCCAGATCACCGGCATCCTGGCGGTCTACATCTTCGCCTTCGTGTTCGCCTTCGTGGTGTTCTACGCCCTGAAGCTGATCATGGGAGTGCGCGTGAGCGAGGAGGAGGAGATGGAAGGTCTCGATGTCGCCGAGCACGGTGTGCCGGCCTACAACGACTGATCCTGACATCCGCCCGATCCCGGCCGGGATCGGGCGCCGCTCCGGAGTGTTTTCTGCCTGGTGGTCCCAACAACGGCCGGCCGGCCCCGCAAGGGCTGGCCGGCCCAGGGGATCAGCCAGGGAAAACGACCGCGAGGCGGTTCCGGACCATCGTTCGGGCAACCGACAACTTCCAACCACGCGGCGGCCCCGCACCTTCGGGTGCGGGGCCGTTGTGTTTCCGGACAGGGCGGGCCGCGCCCTCGCCAGGCGCCAGCGGATCGCTCCTCCTGCCCGGATGCTGCCACACCCCGGCGTCGCTTCGCGGCTCCCGTTTCAAACCGCATCAGTCGCCGGCAGATGGCGCGATGCCTTGCGAGTTCCTGCGGGAGCAAGCAGCGCGAAGACCGGACGACCGCCGTCCGGGGGCTCGATGGGTAAAATCCGCCACTGGCAGGCTTTGAATGCACCGGATGGATTGGCAATGCATGATCACCGTGCCGGGCCTCGTCGGATGCGGCAGCGCGGGTCGGCCGCCCCCTTGCCGCCCGGTTGAAGCGTTCCGACCGGCCCGGCACTTTTGTCCTGTCCAGCCGGCTCCGGCCCCCACCAATCATGTCCCCCTGCTCCATCCCCCCGCTGCCACTGGCAGCCTCGGTCACCGACCGCGTCCGACCTTTGCTCCATCGACTCGCCGGAATGAGCCTGGTCCTGGGGCTGGCGATGGCGCTCG
>SKLO01000591.1 GCA_007123195.1 Verrucomicrobiales bacterium
AGCACCAGGCAGATGCTGTAGAGCGTGATCAGCGCCATGTTCTTGGAGTAGCCGAGGGTGATCAGCTTGTGATGAATGTGCTCGGCGTCGCCCCGGAACACCGGCACGCCGGTGATGCCCCGGCGCAGGATGGCGAACAGCGTGTCGAGGATCGGCAGCCCCAGCGCCACCACCACCACCAGCATCGAGGCAATGATGGCGCCCTTGTTGGAGGTGGCCATTGACACCGAGGCGATGAAAAATCCGATGAAGTAGGCCCCGCCGTCGCCGAGGAACACCTTGGCCGGCGGCAGGTTGTAGCGCAGGAATCCCATCAACCCGCCGGCCACCGCCAGGCTGATCAATGCCACCCCGCCCAGACCGGCCATGTAGCCGACAAAGGCGAGGGTCAGGCACAGGAAGGTCCCCAGCCCGGACGCCAGGCCGTCCATGCCGTCGATCAGGTTGACCACGTTGGGAATGGCCACCAGCCACAGCAGGGTGACGACAACGCTGAGGGCGCCCAGCTCGAAGGATCCCTCTCCGGTGAAGGCGCTGAACTTGTCGATGCTGAGCCCGAGCGAGAACGCCACCACCGCCACGCCGATCTGGCCCAGCAGCTTGACCCGTGCGCCCAGCGGGCGGAGGTCGTCGAGGAAACCGACGCCGAACATCAGCAGGTTGCACAGCCACACCGGCCACCAGTCGATGACAAATTCAAAGCCGGCGAAAACGCCGAGCAGGGCGACCGCCAGGACGAAGGCGGCGAACACGCCGGCGCCACCGATGCGCGGCACCGGGGCTTCGTGAAGCTTGCGCACGCCGTCGGGTTGGTCGATGCCCCAGCCGCGCTGGTGGCGCACGATCCGGCTGGTGACCAGGGAGCTGATCAGGAGGCCGCCCACGAAGAACACCACATAGGCCCAGACTGACACCTCGGCATAGCCGGACAACGGCACTTCGGTGGTCATGCTGATTGCAAGCGTGGTCATCAGGTCGAGATCAGGCACCGCGTGAGGCGCGCCGGGGAGACGCATGGGTAGTCTGTGGCTTGCCGGTTTTCAACCCCCAGCCAGCCAATGCCTCCATTTTCCAAGACTTTTGTCTCGTAATACCCGCACCTTTGTGTCGATCTGATCCGCCGACGGCCCGTGGGCCGCGAGCCCTGGCAGCCGCCCGAGCCAGTCGGCCAGGCGGGTGGCTTGTCCCGGTGCAAACACCCCGGTCTCCACCCGCTCGCGCAGGCCGTCGACGATCGACCCCTCGACCGGTCCGATCCATGCCACCGGCCGTTCGCACAGCGCCATCAACGCCAGTTTGGACGGCCACAACAGGCCGCGCAGGGCGGGTTCGAGCGTGGCCACCAGCACGTCGGCCGCGAGCAACGAGCCCAGCAATTCGTGTTCGGCGGCATAGGGTCGGAACTCCACCCGCCGGAGGCCGTGGCGCCCGGCCCACTCGCGGGCGGCTGCCATCGACGCACCGCCGCCCTGCAGCACCAGTCGCCACGGTGTCGCGGCCGGCTCGTCGGCCTCGCGCCGCTCCAACTGCGCCTGGGCCTCCAGCATGGTGCGCCAGTCGTGGGCCCGGCCGAGGTTGCCGGAATACAACCACACCCGCTCCGCGCCTGCCGGTCCGGCCCGATCGGGATCGGTGGCCGGGGCAGGGGGGTGGTCCCGGCTGCCCGTCACCGGCGGCGGCCACGGCGCCAGCACCTCGACCCTGGTCTCATCCCCGGCCGCACGCCGCAGGTGACCGGCCATGTCCTCGTCCAGTGCCACGCACAGCCGGCAGCCGCGGCAGGCGCGCGCCATCGCCGCCGCCAGCAACCGGCTCAACCGGCCGCGCGGCAGCTGGCCCAGGGCAACCGCGGTTTCCGGATACACATCCATCGCCCAATGAACCACCGGCACCCGTCGCAACCAGCCCATGACCACCACGTTGACCGGCAGGCACGGGGGATCGGACAGGCACACCAGCAGGGTCGGGCGCCGCACCCACAGCAGCCCCCAACCCAGTCGCACATGGGCCGCGAGGTCGCGCAGGTAGCGCCGCAGTCCGCCCACGGCGGCCGCTCCGTAACCGCGGTCGCGCCCAAGCAGCACGACATCCCAGCCCATCGACCGGGCCGCCCCCGCCAGTTCGCCCGCCAGTCGGGCGGTCGGCGGCAGTGCCGGCGGCACGAACTGATTCACCACCACCAGCCGCGGTGGCCGCCGCCCCCGCGCGGGTGCGTTCGCGCTGCCGGACCGGCTGGGCTGCGGCTCGGGTGCGTGCGCCGGCGGAGCGCCCGCGCCCGCGGTCGGAAGGCTGGGGTCCGGTGCCCTCATGACACGTCCGCCGCCGCCTCCCCGGGTGTCTCCCCGGCGGCGGGCCGGTTCCCGTCGAAGTCGGCCACCGCGCCCGCGGGCAGGTCCTTCGTCAACCGCACGCAGGCCTTGACCATGGCGCCGCGGCCGATGCTCACGCCGGGACCGATGAACGCCGCTGCCGCCACCCAGCAGTGGTCGCCGACCCGGATGGGCGCGGTTTGCAAATCAAATCCCGGGGCCGAAAAATCGTGCGACCCGGTGCACAGGAAGCACCGCTGCGACAGGCACACGTGGCTGCCGATCTCGATCGGCGCCAGGTTGAGCAACCAGACTTCCTCGCCAATCCACACGTGATCGCCCAACCGCAGCCGCCAGGGCATCGCGATCGTCACCCGCGGGCGGATCACCACGCCGCGACCCACCTCGGCGCCGAACGCGCGTAGCACGGCCACCTTGAGCGCCGATGGCCACGGCAGCGAGGACTGGAACACCAGCGCCCGCAGCAGCCACCAGCCGACCTCCTTCCAGCGCGGAGCGCCGCGGTCGAACGCGCGGTTGTCAAATTGATCCAGCTGAATCATGGGCCGGGGTGGGATGCGGGCTGCCGATGGTTTTCCGGTCACCGTGGCCGTAGAGGGCGGCGTAGGCGGGGATCAAGGCGTCCCACGCATAGCTGCGACGGGCCCATTCCGCCAATCGTTTCCGCGCTCCCGCGCCCCACCCGGGATCGCGACCCCAGCGCTTGAGGCGGGCCGCCACCGAGTTGGCGTCCGGCTCCACCAGATGAACACCGTCCATGCCTTCCAATGCCGCCCACGGGGTGAAGCGCGTGGTCATCACCGGCGTGCCCACCATCAATGCCTCCAGCACCACCAGCCCGAAGTTTTCCGAGTGCGTCGGCAGCACCAGCAGATCGGCGGCCTGCAGCCAGTCGAAGCGCGGCTCGCCCCAGATGCCGCCGAGCCAATCGACCGCCGGCAACTGCGCCGCCAGTTCCCGGGCCAGCTGCTGGCATTGCATGGCGTGGGCGTTTTCGAGCGGCCCAACCACCGCCAGCTTCCAGTTCTGGGTCCGGGCGGCTGCAACCTTGGCCAGCCCCCGCAGCACGTGCGGCAGGCCTTTCTTGGGATCGATCCGCGACAGAAACAGCAGCAACCGTTGGTCGGGCGCGATGCCCAGCCGCTGCCGCAGGGCGGCCCGGTCGCCGATCACCGGAGGTTGCAGCCCCAGCGCCGCCACCCGGGTGCGGGCCTGCGGCAACCGCGCGCGCACATTGGCCGCCTCCAGTTGCGAGGTCGTGACCACCGCCTCCGAGCCCAGCAGGTGGCGTTGCTCGATCCAGCGCAGATACAACGACTTCTTCCAACCGCGATGGCGCAGGGCCCACGGCTCCAGCATGCCGTGAGGTGATATCAGGTAAGGCACCCGGCGGCGCCGGCACCAGCGGTAGCAACGCCAGTGCCCCGGCTCCCACAAGCCGTGGAAATGCACCAGCTGGGGCGGTTCCCCGTGCGGTTCAAACCGACCCGCCGGCACCGCCTGCACCCGCCAGCCGTGGTGCCCGGCCATGGCAGTCATGCCGTCGATGGCCGGTTGCAGGCCGCCGGCCATGCGCGCCTCGGGCGGGGTCACGTTCCACAGCAGGGGCGTCATGTCAGGCGGTGGTGGCGGGTTGGAACCGGGGGC
>SKLO01000140.1 GCA_007123195.1 Verrucomicrobiales bacterium
CGACCCGGTCGCGGCGCCGTCGCGCCCGACCCGCATGCTCGCTCGAAAAAATGCCAAGGGGGTCGTCACCCGGGCAACATGTCCCCATGGCCCGGAGACGCAAGGCCGGTCTGTCGGCCGTAGCCTGGCCTGCCGGGCTGCCCAGTGTGGAGCAGCACCGAAAGCCATCACCCACCGGTCACTGCTCCGCAGCCATCGCCTCCACGATCAGGGCCCGAGCCTCTTCGACGTTTCCTTCTGGTCCGAGCAGGCGTTCACTCAAAAACTCCTCGTCAATGCCCTCTGCTCCACTGGTGGCCAACAGCCGTCGGACCATTTCGAGCATCACCCGGTGTCGAAGTGACAGCGGTCCGTCAAGCCCGGGGTGCAAGCTGACGCCTTCCTCGCCCTCTCCGACCATGAACACGTGGGCCTTCCACAGAATCGTGTTGACCTTGGCCGCCCCGGACCCAGCGTCGTCCAGTCCGCAACCTTCGAGCGCCTCGGTAAGGCGGTCCTTGAAGGCGGCACGGTGCTCCAGCCGCGATTCGGACTCAAAGATCTCCCAGGTGGCGTTGATCGCACGGCTCAACAGCGTGGAATCGGGGAGTTTGATTTGTTGGGCGCGCCACTGTTGCTCATGCCGGTGGCGATCCGGCAAGCCATCGGACGGTGGCGGCGGGGTGGCGGTGTCCCCGTCGCCGATCCCCAGAAGGCAGACAATCTGGTCGGCTGCGCCTTGGCGGATGTCGACCACATCCCGGCACGCGCTCAACAACGCGGAAAAGTTGGCGAATCCGTAATCGGCTTCGTCGAAGGAAGGATCAAGGCGCATGAGCATCGGCTTGAGGGCGGCCTTTACCACCCACGTTTGGCCGGACTGGGCGCACAACCGGGCAACGGCGCGACGAAGCAGGTCTTTGGCCGTGTTGAGATCCTCGCGGTCGCCGTCGTCCCCGGCGGCAGAAGCCACGGAAGCGCGCGCGGCCGGCGCGCCCGGGGACGGCGCATCGGCGTGCGACCGTTTCACCAGGGTGCCGTAGAACTTGAACTCGTTGCAACTCTTGACCCAGAACTGGTTGCTGGTCTCCTTCACTCCGATCCCGACAATCCTTTTTCCCCTCTGCTTCACCTTTTGCGCAATGGCAATGTAGTCGCTGTCACCTCCCACGATGACCACGGTTCCAAGGTGCGGGCTCCGGTCCACATCCTCGATCACATCGGTGGCGAGCCGGATGTCGGCTCCATTCTTCCCATGCATGCCCCGAGGGAACAACTGGATTAGGTCCACAGCGTGGTGGTGCAGGTCAGTGCTGTAAGCGTGAAGAAAGGCCCAATTGGCGTACGCCCGGTTGATGTTGACAACCCCGAGGCCGGCCACGTAGTCCATGATGGCCGGCACTTCGACCAGGGCTTCCTGCTTGCCGAAGCGGTTGCCGCGATACCACTCCTGGCCGTGCCGGGCGGTTCCAATCGAGAGGTGGATATTCTCGAAATCCCAATAGAGGGCGATGTGCTCGTGATGGTTGGACATGAATGGATTCAAAAATTGAACCGGCGCCCGTTGGCCGGCATTGGTGCATAGTGCAGGTGGATGTTGTCGAGGCGTGCGAACTGGTTGCCTTCTGCTCCGCCGTGGAAATAGAAGCGCAGCTCGATCGTGCCCTCGCGTTCGATCGGGCGGCGCCCAAGCAGGCTCACGAACGATTCGGTCCAACGATCGTGGATGCGGTCGCACGCCAGCAGCAGGTGATCATCCCCTTGGACCAGCAGCAGGGCGTAATGGGTCGGGGCCTGGTCGCCGGCGGTGCGCTGCATTTGCCAGGTCAGATGGGACAACTCGACCGTCATGCCCTGACGGATGTCCACCTCGATGCCGATGTATTGATCGCCATCGATGGCCTCGTCCAGCGAACCGGCGACCGCGTCCTCGCCGGTGATGCCGATCGCGGGGGCGGGCCGGCCGCGCTCGCTGCGCAGCACGCGGTCGCCGTGGGTCAGGGTCGGCAGGCCGGGGCCGGCCTGGATCCGGACCTCGCTGAACACCCGTCCGCCGGCCTTTTCCATCGCCTCGTGGTCGTGGCCGGGCCGTGGTTTGAGCGGCAGCAGCAGGGATTCGGGCTGCTGTTGCACGGCCAGCCGGCCGATTCGGATCCCGTCCAGCTCCAGCAGCGCGAGACCAAGGATGCCGACGCCGTCGACTGCGTCATAGCGGTCCTCGCCGGCGTGGCCGCGGAACAGGCCGGAGGATTGGTGATACAGGCGCGTGACCGCTTCATGGGCGGTGCGCTCGGCGGCCTCGCGGAGCGTGCGGTCGCCAAGGCCTTCGCCGGCGCGGCGGAAGAACTCGATCGCCAGACCGTAGGACTCCGCGTAGGCGCCGATGCCGTCGTGGGCCTCAGCACCCGGGCGTTGGTCGTCGGGCTCGGCGACCAAACCGTGGATCACCAGCGAGGCCGGCCGCTCGAGTTCGATCACCCGCGACAGCCTGCCGATGGCCTCGCGCCAGCGCTCGTCCTCGGTGCGCCGCCACAGTTCGACCACCGTCAGGGCAGTGATCAACGTATAGTCGTGGGTCGGAAAGAACGCATTCCAGGGGTGGCTGTGGTCGGCGGGTTGATAGGGCGTGGTGCGGGACAAGTCGGGCTCGCCGCTGTCGACCCTTACTTTGCCAAAATAGCGCTCGGTGACCGGATCCCACGCGTGCTCAAGCCAGGCGCCGACCGCCGCGGCGGCCCAGTCGGCCAGCTCCGGGTCCTTCAGCAGGTCGGATGCGCGCAGCAGTGCCCCGGCCCAGACGCCGGTCTCGCTGGTGGCATTGAGCTTGTCCCAGCGCTCGGTGCTGACCTGCACCGGCATCAAGCCGGTGCCGGGGTCGCGGCTGTCCCAGCTGAAACGGGCGACGCGCCTGGCCAGTGGCGCCAGCCGGTCGTCGGGCCGGCCCTCGGCCTCCAGCCTGGCGTGCAACCACGCCAGCGACTCGACGATGACGCCGCCGGCCTCGATAAAGCTGTAGCTGCTGACGCGGCCGTCACCCACATCGCCATGGCGGTCGAACTCACCGCTCTCGCTGTTGAACCCGCCGCGCACATGCTGACCGGCGATGCCGTAAATCAGGGCCTCGGTCTTGCCCGCGTCCAGCTCCCACAACAGGTCCCAATCCGGGGTGCACGGGCGCAACTCGTGATAACCGCGGTCGGGGTCGTCATGGTGATCGCTGTCCCGGCCGCCGGTGAAGAAGCGCAGCCGGCCGGCGAAGGCGTCGTAGTAGTAGTGCTCGCCCCAGGCCCACAAGCCGTGTTCGCCAACCGCGCGGCCGATGTCGGGATCAAGGAAATCCTCGAAGTAGCCGAGCACCGCCGCGCGCAGCTCGTGTTCGCCCGACTTGTCCCAAAGCCGCAACGCCAGTTCCCACTGCGGCAGGTCGTATAGGGCCTGGACGCCGAACGGGGCGTCGATGTCGCGGTAAACGCGCTGGCCGGCGAGCGCCTTGGGCGCCTGCTCGGGGTAGGCCAGCGTGTCGAGGTCGAGCGAGGCCATCCACATCCGGCTGGCACGGTCGCCGTAGCGGTCGGTGCCGTGCTCGATCAAACCGCGCAGATGCGAGCGCACCAGCGGTTCGAGAGCGATGCCGTGCAGGCGCACGGCGGGCGGCCGCGGCTGGTCCGGCACCACGGCCTGGCCCTCGGCGCGGTGGCCACCCGGGATTGCAAGCGCGGCCACGGCGACCACGCTGGCGACGACCAGCCACGCCGCCAGCAGGGGCGGGCGGCCGCGTGTGGGCCGGACCGGGCAAGCCGGGGCGCCTCCCGGGGTTGGCGGGGTCGGGTTGGTCACGGGGTGATCCTGCCGCAAAACCCGTCCCTTGCCAAGCACGCCGGCCACGGAAACAGTGGCCGATGGCGAAATCCTCCAGCGGTGGGCTCACACCGATGATGAAACAGTATCAGACCCTGCGGCGGTCGCTGCCCGCCGACGTGCTGCTGCTGTTCCGGC
>SKLO01000030.1 GCA_007123195.1 Verrucomicrobiales bacterium
CGAAATCCCTGGATGAAATGAAGTGATTGAAGTTTTTGAAATTCAGCTCGCTGCGCTCGATCGGTTTCGTAGCGCGGTGCTTTTTCCCAAGCTCGGCGTTGCTCCTCAGTCCTCAGTCGCGGATGTTCATCCGCTCCCTCGTCACGCCTTGATCTTGAAGAAAATCCCTCGCGCATTTCACCCAGCTATTTCGCGATCACCACACTAGGCAATGGCCGGTCACGCCCGGATTCAGCCACTGTCACCGTCCCCCGGTTCGGCCAGCGAGAACCGCGGATAGCGCGTCAGTCGCACCAGCTTCAAGCCATAGCGCTCGGCTATCTCGTCGGCCTCCGAGGCCGGGTAGTCATCGCGGAAATACACCTCCCGCACCCCGTGGGCGCAGAGCGCCTGCATGCAGCTGGTGCAGGGCTTGGTGGTGCAGGCCACCAGCTTGACCTGGGTGCGGGTGAACAGGCTGCACAAGTTGATCTCGGCATGCAGCATGAACTTCTGCCGCCGCTCCCGGTCGGTCCAGAATCCGGCATCGGCCTGATACCCGGGCGCAAGGCCGTTGTAGGCCGTGCCGATCACCCGGTTCTCATGATCGATCGCCACCGCCCCAACCTTGCGGAACGGGTCTTCCGATCGCAGACTCGCCACGTGCGCGAGCGCCATCGCATACTCGGGAATCGTGATTCTGCGGTCGGTCAGCGGAAAGCCCTCCATCTCCATGCCGCACCCTAGTGTGCTGTCTCCGAAATTTCTGCACAAAATATGGTCCCTTGATTCCTTGAAAATGGGGCGCTCGTCCGCCACGGCGCCACCATTGCCGTCGTTGCGCATGCGGGCGCCCGGGCGTAATGGCTGGCATGCCGCCTGATCACACCCCGATAGCCGCCGCGCCATCAACGACGCGCTACCGGGTGGCGGTGACCGGGGTCGGCGTCGTCACCTCGCTCGGCCTCGGTCGCGAGGCCAATGCGGAAGGTTTCCGCAGCGGTCGGATCGCGCTGCCGGAAGTGACCCTGTTCGACACCAGCCGCCAGCGGGTGCATCGCGCTGGCCAGGTGGAATTGCCCGCACGGCTTCCGGCCGGACACAGGCTCTCGGCGGCATCGGTCCGCCGCCTCGACCGGGCCTCAAGCCTGCTCGTTCAGGCGGGGCTGGAGGCATGGCAACAGGCCGGCTGGGACCAACTGGCCGACCTCTGGCGCGAGTCCATCCCGATCGTGATCGGCACCTCGGCCGGTGCCATGCAACTGGGCGAACGCTACTTTGAGAGCAAGCAACAACGACCTGCCGCCCGTGGCGGCCTGCCGACGCTGGCCATCGGCTACCTGCCCCCGCAACAAATCCGCTACCTGGCCGAGGCGATCGACGTGCAGGGCCCGGTTCAGATCATCGCCAATGCCTGCGCCTCGGGGGCCAACGCCATCGGTCACGCCGCCCGGCAAATCCGCCGCGGCCGGGCCACCCGGGCGGTGTGCGGCGGCTACGACGCCCTCTGCCGGATGGTGTTTGCCGGCTTCGACTCCCTGCAGGCCCTGTCCACCACGCAACCGCGCCCGTTCGACGCCGACCGCGACGGCCTGGCGCTCGGCGAGGGCGCCGCAGTGCTGATGCTGGAACGGCTCGACCATGCGCTCGAGCGGGGCGCTTCCATCCTCGCCGAGGTCAGCGGTTACGGCGCCGCCACCGATCTCCATCACCTCACCCAGCCGCATCCCGACGGCGATGCCGCCCTCGCCAGCATGACCGCCGCCTGCCGCGACGCCGGCCTGGCTCCCGGCGACATCGATTACATCAACTCCCACGGCACCGGCACCCCCCTGAATGATGCCGCCGAGGGCCGGGCCATCCAGCGCTGGGCCGGCGACGGAGTGGCGGACCTGATGGTGAGTTCCACCAAGGGTGCCACCGGCCACCTGCTCGGCGGCGCCGGGGCGGTTGAAGCCGCGGCCTGCCTGCTGGCCATGCAAGGCCAATGGGTGCCTCCCACCGCCAGTGTGCGAACCCCCGACCCCGTCTGCACCTTCGACCTCGTGCGCCAGCCGCGCGCCGCCCGCCTGCACCACGTGCTGACCAACTCGTTCGGCTTCGGCGGCGCCAACGCGACTGTCATCTTCTCACGGATTTGACCCGCCCCGGCAAACCAGCTGACCTGATGACGTTGACCAACCAAACGGCAATGGGTCTTCAGGTGCAGTCCCCCACAGACGCCTGGCGGACCTGCGAGAAGCTGGCCCTGAATGAACGGACCGCCTTCCTGCCCATCGAGCCGGCCGGCCTCGAACGCGCGTGGACACAGGGCGTCTGCGACCGTGCCTCCACCCCAAACCCCGGATCGATGCTTGCCTGGCCGCGCGGGCGGAAATGGCCGGGCTGACCATGGCCACATTCGACCGTGGCTTCCGGGCCTGCCCGCGGACCCCGTTCGAGCTGCCGCCAGCATGAGGCGCGCCGGCGCGCCGCACGAAAGTTTTTCCCCCCGTTTGCAATGGCGCCCGGCCTTGACACGTTTTATTGGCCTGCGATCAGCCGGGTTGAATCCCGTCAACCGCTCCACTCCGGGCTCGCCATCGAGCCTTCAGCCCCATCCATTCAGACTGAATCGTCAACCGTAATCATGAGTTCATCCACCACCCCCACCCCCGCCAGGTCGGTTTCCCGCCGACGCTTCCTGGGCGGCCTCACCGCTGCCGCCTCGGCTCCGTTCATCCTGCCGTCCCGCACCTGGGCCGCCGAGGTCGCCGCCAATGAGCGGCTCACCATCGGCGTCATCGGCACCGGCAAAATGCACAGCGGCCTGATGAACAACATGCTCAACCGCCGGGAAACGTTCGTGGCCGCCGTCTGCGACGTCGACACCACCCGCCGCGAGCACGCCCTCAACCGGGTCAACCAGCACTACGCCGAGCGCGAGGAGAAGCAAAACGCCTGCACCGCCTACAACGACTTCCGCGAGCTGATCGCCCGTGACGACATCGATGCCGTCATCGTCGTCACACCGGATCACTGGCACATCCCCATCAGCATCGCCGCCGCCAAGGCCAAGAAGGACATCTACTGCGAGAAGCCGCTGACCCACACCGTTGCCGAGTCAATCGCCATCATGAAGGCCGTCCACGAAAACGGCGTCATCCTCCAGACCGGCTCCCAACAGCGCTCCAGCCGCGAGTTCCGGGTGGCCTGCGAACTGGTGCAGAACGGAGTCATCGGCGACATCAGCAAGGTCCTCACCTCGTTCGGCGACCCCGGCCGCTGGTGCGACCTGCCGGGCGAGGAATTGGAGCCCGGACTCGACTGGGACATGTGGCTCGGCGCCGCCCCCGAACGCGAATACAATTCCATCCTGGCCCCGCGCGGGGTGCATGACCACTTCCCCAACTGGCGCAACTACATGGAATACGGCGGCGGCATGGTCACCGACTGGGGTGCCCACCACCTCGACATCGCCCAGTGGGGCCTCGGCATGGACGGCAGCAACCCGGTGCGGGTCGAGCCTCCCGAAGAGGAGAACGCCCGCCGCGGCGCCAAGTTGATCTACGACAACGGCGTCGAGGTCATCCACGGCGGCGACCGCGGGGTCGAGTTCATCGGCTCCAAGGGCACGGTCGTGGTCAACCGCGGCCGGTTCGAGCTGTTCTGGGGCGAGGAACGCGAGTTCGTCTCGGTCAACCAGCTCGACGAGGTCGAGGCCAAATACCTCCCCGAGGGCAGCAAGCAGCTCTACCGCAGCGGCCATCACCAGCAGGACTGGCTCGACTGCATCGCCAGCCGCGAGCAGCCCATCTGCGGTGTCGACGTCGGCGCCCGCTCCGCGCTGGCCTGCCACCTGATGAACATCACCTACCTCAACCACGCCGCGTTCGACTGGGATCCGGTCAACAACACCTTCGCCAACAACACCGGCAAGCCCGAGTGGACCACCAAGGAATACCGCGGCGGCTGGGGCGAGGGCATCGTCTGATCCCGCCAGGCAAGATCCA
>SKLO01000327.1 GCA_007123195.1 Verrucomicrobiales bacterium
CGGAGCTGGGGATGGCGGCGATGCTGCGGCATCGGGTGAGGTATTTCAGCGATGGAGCGGTGATTGGCAGCCGGGAGTTCGTCAACGAGGCGTTCGCGGCGGCTCGGGAGCGGTTCGGGCCCAGGCGCAAGCGCGGGGCGTGCCGGCTGCGCGGGGCGGGCGCCCCGGCGGCGGGGCGGTTGTTCAGTGCGCGGGGGTTGAGAGTGGGGGTTTGAGGAGCGGTTTGGTCGGGGGCAACGCGGGTTGCGCACCCCGGTTCTTCTGACGGCAGGGTCCGTGTCCCCTGCGTGGGCGGTCGGCCCGGCCGTCACGCTCTGCCCTTGCTCGCTGCAGCATACCGGGTTAAGTGGTGAACCGGTCGCCCGGCGCACCGCCCTGAATCGCTCCCGTCATGGGGGGCGCGGGTGGCGAGCCTGCGCATCGTCCATCGTCCGGGTGAGGACCACGCCAGAGCCCCGCCAGCATGCCATGATTGAGGTCGAACACCTGACCAAAACCTACGTCGGTCGCGCCGCCGTCAACGACATCTCGTTTGCGGTCGGTCGCGGGGAGATCGTCGGGTTGCTCGGCCCCAACGGGGCCGGGAAGTCGACCACCATGCGCATCCTGTCCGGCTACATGCCGGCCACATTTGGCCGGGTTCGGATCGCCGGGTTCGATATTTTTTCACAGTCGCTGGCGGCCCGGCGGCGGATTGGCTACATGCCGGAGAACGTGCCGCTCTACACCGAGATGCGGGTTCGTGAATACCTGCGGTTTCGGGCCGCGCTGCATGGCCTTTCCGGGCGCACCCTGCGCCAGCGGGTTGGCGTCGCCATGGAGCGTTGCGGGCTGGTCGAGGTCCGGCGCAAGATCATCGGCACTTTGTCGAAGGGCTACCGCCAGAGGGTCGGCTTGGCTGATGCGCTGGTGCACGACCCGGCCCTGCTGATCCTCGACGAGCCGACCAACGGGCTAGACCCCAACCAAATCCGCCAGGTCCGCGGCCTGATCCGGGATCTCAAGGTTGAACACACCATTCTCATTTCCACCCACATTCTGAGCGAGGTCGAGCAGCTGTGCGACCGTGTCATCATTCTGCATCAGGGCCGCATCCGCGCTGAGGGCTCGCCTGCCGAGCTGGCCTCCAAGCTGCGGACCGCGGGTCTGGTGCGGGTTCAGGTCCGCGGAGTGGCCGGGATCGCGGACAAGCTGTTGCAGTTGGAGGGGGTGCGCAAGGTCAGCCAGACCGCGAGCCAGGATGGCTGGCTGACGCTTGAGTTGCGCACCGAATCTGGTGCCGACGTGCGCGAGCAGGTGTTCCGCACGGCTGCCGGGCAGGGCTGGACGCTGCGGGAGCTGGCACGCCAGACCGCCACCCTGGAGGATGTGTTTGCCGAACTCACCCACGCCGACGCCGCCTGACCACATCAAGGCCTCCTCGCTGCCGGGTCGGTCCGGCCGGGCGACTGCGGCGGCATTCGATCATTCCTACATGCGCACCACCCTGATTCTATTCCGCCGCGAGTTCAGCGCGTTCTTTTTGTCCCCAGTGGCCTACATTGTCATTGCGCTGGTGATGGTCCTCAACGCCTTCTCGTTCAAGGCCGGCATCACCATCCTTGAGTCCGCGCCCAGTGAGGGCAGTTTGGTCACCTGGACTTTCAACTCGCGCTGGTTCTGGCTTTTCTACTTCTTCATCTTCCCGCTGATCACGATGCGCCTCTTCGCCGAGGAGCGAAAGCTCGGCACCTGGGAGGCGCTGCTGACCGCGCCGGTGCGCACCAGCCACGTGATTCTCGCCAAGTTCGGCGCCGCGCTGGCCTTCTACCTGATCTTGTGGATTCCCAGTGCGGCCAACTTCCTGTTGTTCAACTTGATCACGGGTGGCGCCGCCGAGCTGCCCTCGGGAGCGCTGGCCGGCAGCTATCTGATCATCTTCCTGATGGGGCTGTTTCATGTTGCCATCGGCTGTTTCGCCTCGGCCCTCACCACCAACCAGATTGTAGCGGCCATCACCTGCTTCACCCTGTGTCTGGTGCATTTTCTGGTGGGCATGTTCGCGGTGTTTCTCGGTCAGGGAATGACCGTCGAGTTCGGCGAGTTCTTCTATTACTTCGCTACGGTCGAGCATATCCGCAGCTTCACTTCCGGGCTGATTGACACCCGCCCCATGGTTTACTACCTCACCTTCACCCTGGTGTTCCTGGCGTTCACCCACCAGGTGCTGGAATACCGGCGATGGAAGGTTTGAACCGGACCCGAGGCCGCCCCTCGACGGTGGTGGTTCCCGAAGCCAGGCCGACTTTTTCCCGCACCCGCGACTGATTCATGAGTTCCCCGAAACGCAAAGCCAAGACCCACGGCAAAGCCAATCCCGACCCCAAGACCGCAGTGCCCGACGCGGCGGTGGTGCCGGCGGTGAGTGGAGACCCGGCCATCGCGGCGGCGGCAACGCCGGCGCCTGTGTCCGCGTCCGAGCCCGCCGTTGGAGCAGGCGCGCTGGCGCAGGACACGCCCCGGCCGATCCACCGGCTGGGCATCGGCATCAACGTCGCGATGCAGGTAATTCTGACCTTGGTGCTGTTCGGGATCGTCAATTACCTCGGCTTCCGCCACTATGAGCGCTGGGACCTGACCGCCGGGGCCAGTCACACCCTCAGTTCCACCACGGTCAACCTGCTCGGACAGTTGCGTCAGGATGTCACCATCATCAGCGCCTTCACCAGCCAGGCCGCGCTGGCGGCCGATGTGCGTGCCCTGACCGAGGAATACCGCCGCCACGGAGGCGGCCGCGTGCGGCTGGAAATGTTCGATCCCGCCCGCTCGCCGTCCCGTGCCGAGGAACTCAAACTTGAGTTCGGCCTGGCGCTCGATTCCAACACCATGATTGTCAGCTCCGAAGGCCGCTCGCGGGTGATTCCCGAGATCGAACTGGTCGAGCAGCGGGGCACCGAGGACGAGCCGGTCTACGAATTCCGGGGCGAGGAGGCGTTGACCTCGGCGGTGATGTCGGTCACCGAGGGCGAGACGCCGGTGGTCTACTACCTGACCGGCAAGGCCGGCCGCACCCAGCCTCCGGTTGCTGGCGAAGCATCGCCGTTTGAATCGCTGCACCAGATCACGCGCGGGCTCAACCTCGAGCTGCGCCCGCTGGGTTTGACCGAGACCTTCTCGATGCCGGACGACGCCGCCGTGGTGGTGCTGGCGGCCCCGCGCTACGACCTGTCCGAGCGCGAGCAGGCCATGCTGCGCGACTACTGGGAGCAACGACAAAGCGCCATGTTGGTGTTGCTCGACCCCGCCAGCGCCACCCCGCGACTGCACGAGTTGCTGGCTGAGAATGGCGTCACGCCGCGCGACGACCGCGTGCTCTACGCCGAATCCACCGCCGCAGGCCCGCGCAGACAATTCGAGGTGCAGGCCTTGTTCCACGACCAGGCCGCCATCACCCGCCCGCTGGCCGGTGCCTCGACCACTCTGACCGGCCAGACGCAGTCGCTCGAACTGCGCACCGACGAGGACTTTCTGCGTGCGCGAGGGATCCGCATGGAACCATTGCTCTACGCAGGGCCCCGTTACTGGGGCGAGACCCGATACCTGCAGGAACTGCCTGTGTTCGATGCCGAGGACACCCCGCCTCCGGTGATTGTGGGGGTGTCGATCGACCGCGGGGCGGTGCGTGACGCGCGTCTGCGCGTGGTCAGCTCGCGGCTGGTGGTGGTGGGAAATCCGACCTTGCTCGACCCCGACACCCTCAGCGCCAGCAACGCCGATTTTTTGGCTGCGGCGCTCAACTGGATGACCAGTCGCGAGGACATCATCGGCATCGCCGCCAAGCCCCGTGCCACCTACCGCATCAACATCACCCCTGCCCAGCACCAGCTGATTTTCTGGATCATCAGCGTCACCCTGCCGGCCTCGATCCTTGCGTTCGGCCTTTTTGTCTGGAGCCTGCGGAGGTCGTGAGGGATTGGTTCCTGGTTC
>SKLO01000178.1 GCA_007123195.1 Verrucomicrobiales bacterium
CATCACAACGATCACGGTTATGCCTCGAACTCCCCGGTGAGCAATGGCGAGCACATCTATGCGTTCTTCGGCTCGCAAGGGTTGTATTGCCTCAACCTGGAGGGTGAGGTCCAGTGGGAGCGCGACTTCGGCCGCATGACCACCCGCGGTGGATTTGGCGAGGGCTCGTCGCCGGCGCTGCACGGGGACGTATTGGTGGTCAACTGGGACCACGAGGGCGACGACTTCATCGTGGCGGTGGACAAGAACACCGGCGAAGACCTGTGGCGGCGCGACCGCGACGAGCCGACCAGCTGGGCGACCCCGCTGATCATCGAGCACAACGGCACCACCCAGGCGGTGGTGAGCGCGACCAACCGGGTGTGCAGCTATGACCTGGCCACCGGGGACGTGATCTGGGAAATCGGCGGCATGACCACCAACGTCATCCCCAGTCCGGTGACCGACGGCGAGCGGGTTTATCTGCTCAGCGGGTTCCGCGGGGCGGCGTTGCTGGCAGTGGACCTGGGCCACACCGGCGACCTGACCGGCACCGACGCGGTGGCGTGGTCGCACGACCGCAGCACCCCTTATGTGCCATCGCCGCTGCTGTCGGGCGACCGGTTGTATTTTTTCGCTGGCAACGCCGGCACGTTGTCCTGCTTCGACACTGATGGACAGGTGCTGCTGGACGGCGAGCGCATCGCCGAGTTGCTGGGCGGGGTGTATGCCTCGCCAGTGGCGGCTGATGGCCGGGTCTATCTGATCGGTCGCAGCGGCATGGTGGTGGTGATGCAGGACGGCGCGCCGTTTGAAGTGCTGGCAACCAACCAGCTGGACGACCGCTTCGACGCCTCCGCGGCGATCGTGGGCGACCAGTTGTTCCTGCGCGGCCAGCGTTACCTGTATTGCATCGCCGAATGAGGCTCCGCTGGGTGGCGGCCGCCCCGTTGGATAGGCGGCCTCAACCTGTCCTGCCTGTGCGTGCCGCGCCCGCAAAGTGATCGAGGCCTCCCTCACTACCCAATCGTCGGCGGCGAAAGCAGCCGTGAAGGAAGTAGGCGCAGGGGACGATCGACGCAGTCAGCCGACCGGGACCGAATCGTGCATCAGCATCAGGACAGGTTAAGAGGGAAGGAAACACCGAACCAACACACTGTCAAGCGTATTAAACGCCCTACCAAACCGATAGGATGACGGCCCGGCCGCGGGCACCCTCAGCTACGGCCGGACGGACCGGCCTGGAGCGGGAATCTGCTTCGCTGCATGGGGACGATTCAGCGCGATCGCACCGATGTCTTGTCGGGCCTCGTGCCGGCGCTTTGATCCGGGTTCCGGCTTGCCGCGGCGCTGTCAGGCGCGGGCACGGCGGCGGCGGACCGGCGACCGCTGCGGGTCTTGTCGAGAATGCGGTTGCCGCCCTCCTCGTAGGCGACCAGCGAGTCGGGTGGCACCGAGTGCATGAGGAACACGTTGCCGCCGACGGTGCTGCGGGCGCCGATGGTGGTTTCGCCGCCGAGCACGGTGGCGTTGGGGTAAATGGTGACGCGGTCCTCGACGTTGGGATGACGCTTGATGCCCTTGACGATGCGGCCCTCCTCGTCCTTCTCAAAACTGCGGGCACCCAGCGTGACGCCGTGGTAGAGCTTGACCCACTCGCCGATGACGCAGGTTTCACCAATCACCACCCCGGTGCCGTGGTCGATGAAAAAATGGCTGCCAATGCGGGCCCCCGGGTGGATGTCGATCCCGGTCCGGGAGTGTGCCCACTCGGTCATCATGCGCGGCACCAGCGGCACCTCCAGCAGGTAGAGTTCATGCGCCAGTCGCTGGATCGCCACCGCCTCGAGGCTTGGGTAGGCGAGGATGATCTCCTCGAAGCTGCGCGCAGCGGGGTCGCCCTCGTAAGCGGCTTCGACATCGGTGCTGAGCAGCTTGCGCACACGAGGCAGGGCGGCCAGCACGCGGCAGGTGCGATCGTGGGCCTCGCGGTTGACCTCCATCTCGCCCTCCATGCCGGCGTAGCGCAGGCTGCGCCGCACCTGGGTGCAGAGGCGGTCGGTCATCGAGGCAATCCGTTCCGAGGTCAGCATTTCGATCTCGGCGTGCATGATCGCCTCCTCGTCGAGGAAGCCCGG
This sequence comes from Verrucomicrobiales bacterium, assembly GCA_007123195.1. GTDB lineage: Bacteria > Verrucomicrobiota > Verrucomicrobiia > Verrucomicrobiales > SKLO01 > SKLO01. The sequence continues at coordinate 2,118 of SKLO01000178.1, forward strand.
GAACAGGATGCGCAGGACGTCCTCGCACAGCAAGGCAACATCGCGTTTCGACGGCAGGTTGGTCTGGTCGATGCGATTGATTCCGCCCATTTCAACATAGGAGTCCAGCAGCGCCCGGACCAGCCGGTCGTGCTGGCAGTCAGAGGGCGAAGTCGCAACCGGGCGTTGGGGCGTGGTATCTGACACGGAAAGAAAACGTCGGTCTCGCATGGCAGGGGCGCAACTGGAAACCGGACCGACCAACCACCGTCGCCGGCTGGCCCTGGTGCCTGCCCGGTGGCCCGCATTCACAGCCGGCCGAAATCTGCCTGAGCCGGCTTGACTAAAGGCCTCAATCCGTGTTCGGATTTCCCCATGCTTTCGGACCGGTTCGCCCGCCAATCCCGTGGCCCGGCCACAGCCACACAGGCCGGTCCCGCTCGCGGACGGGCGTTCGCCCTGATCACGGTCATGGCGGTGCTCGGCCTCATGGCCGCCCTGCTGACGGGCTTGTTCACCCTCAGCCAGACCGAAATGCACGGGGCCCGGCGGGCTCAGGCCGGGGAGCACGCCCGGTTGCTGGCCGAGGTCGCCAGCAACGTGGTCATCCAGCAAATCCGGGCCGCCACCAGCGAACTCGGGACCGACCGCACCTGGGCCTCGCAGCCCGGCCTGATCCGGCGGTTCGGGCTGCAGACCGATCCCGCCACCGGGCGCGCCGCGCTGGAATCGGCCTACAAGCTCTATTCCAACGCGGTAATGACCGCCGGCCCCGGGTTTGACCCGCTGGCCGAGGTGCCACCGACCGACTGGAGCGACCGTCCCGGGCTGTGGATCGATCTCAACCAACCAGCCCGCGGTCACCAGCACCGGTCGTGGCCGGTGATCGATCCGGCGGCGATCGGGATGGTCGCCGGACTGGAGATCGGGGGCGAGGCGCCGGGTGCCACTGCCGGGCAGCCGTTGCCGCTGCCGGTGCAATGGATCTACCAGCTGCGGGACGGGCGGTTGGTGGCACCCGCGGACTGGCAGAATGGCGAGGTCCGGTTTGGCGCCGGCGGCCCCACCGCCGACAACCCGGTGGTGGGTCGGATCGCATTCTGGACCGACGACGAGACCGCCAAGGTCAACCTGAACACCGCCTCCGAGGGCGTGTTCTGGGACATGCCGCGCGGCAACACCCATTTCGACGCCTTCAATTACGCCGACAAGCAGCCGGTGAGGAACGAGTTCCAGCGCTACCCGGGCCATCCGGCGATGAACCGCCTGAGTGGCCTGTTCGCGGACGACCTTGGAACGCAGCCGGCGGCCTACTACGCACTGGCACCACGCATCGCCAACGGCGGCTCCTACGCCGGCACGGTCAACGTCAACGCCAGCACCCCACCAATCACACCCCCGGCCGGGCGGCTGTTTGCCAGCAATGCCGAGTTCCTGCTCCAGCCCAATCGCCAGCTCAACTTCGACGGCGTTGACGACCGGCCGCTGCTGCCGAACGACCGCGCCGCCGCGATGATGCGCCGCAGCGATTTTTTCGTCACCACCCACAGCCGGGCGCCGGAGGTCAACCTGTTCAACCAGCCACGCATCGCCTTGTGGCCGATTCAGGCCGACCCCCGCGACCGCAACCCGCTCGACCAGTTGATCGCCCACTGCGCCACCGTGGCCGGCCACCCCTACTACCTCCAACGCGCCAGCGTGCACAACCTCAGCCAGCCGGCCGCCGGCCACGGCAGCGCGCTCAGTCCCACCACCGATGCCAACCTCGCGCGCAACCGCCAGTTGTACCAATACCTGCGCCACGTCACCTCGCGGGACATCCCCGGGTTCGGCGGACGCTTCGGCGGGCCGGGCGGCAAATACGCCCAGGACCGCGACCAAATCGTCGTCGGCATGCTCGACTACCTGCGTTCGGGCCTCAACACCTACGCGCTCGGCCTGCCGACCGGGCGCGACTCGCGCGGCTACACCTACAGCGCCCCGCGCCAGATCGGCGGCATGGGGTCGGTCCGCGGCGAAAGCCAGGTGGTGCCGCTTGAAATCGACGGCCTGCGCGGGTTCGGCCGGTTCTTCACCATCACCGAAGCCGCGATTGTGTTCTATCCCACCGACCACGCCGACGAGCCTGACATGACGGCAAGCGTGCCGACCCAGGGCAACATTCCCGCCTATCGGGCACGCTCGATGCGCGCCTTCCTGCTGCTCGAATTCTTCACCCCGAGCCCGGGCCTGCCGTCATGGAGTCCCTATGCCTCGATCACCTTGTCCGGGCTTGAGAACTTCACCGTGGACGGACGGCCCTTGAACATTCCGGTCAACGTCAGCACGCCGCGCCCGGGATCGCGCCTGGTGGTGCATACGCCCATCGGTTCCATCCCCAACAACGACCGGCACGTCGGCGCCGGCCATTCCTGCGCCCACCTGAGCCTGTTCCAGCCCCTGTTTCACGGCACCAACCAACGCCGCGATGTCAACAGCAGCGACCCCATGAGCGGTTTTGCCTGGCACTCCAGAACCGACATCCAGTTGTCGGGTCAGGCTGACACCATGACCTTCAGCGGCGGCCGACTGAGCATCCGCATCGCCACCCCCGACGACCAGGTGGAATTGCAAACCATGCAAATGGACTTCCCTCCGGCGACCATTCCCCGGCCCCATGCCTACGGCAACCCGGAACACCTCGACGGCAATGGCAATCCGATCGTGCGCTCGCTTGAAACCAACCTGCGCGAGCGCATCAATCAGCAACCGGAGCATTACGACAGCTTCCTGATCCGCCCCGGCGATGTCGTGCGCGCGGTCGAGGCCTCGGTCACTGCCCCGCCACGCGGCGACCTGAGGCATTACCTGGCCCGGCGTGATGTGCCGGCCGAATGGTTCACCAAGGGCGGCAAGCCAGGTGAATACGACAGTCCGACCGCCCGCTTCGCCCACGGCCTGCGCAACGGCAACTTCTGGCAATACTGGGGCCATTTCCGCACCCGCACCACGGCCGAACACGGCGAGGAAGCCATCGACGCCCGGTTCGCTACCAGTCATCACCTTTTTCACCCTTTTTACCGTGACTCCTCAGCCGCGATTTCCGGGCAACTGGTGCGCGGCATGAAAACCACCAGCCACCCGGTCACCGGCCAGACCTGGCGCCCCTATCGCGACTACCATGCCGTCGGCGTGCGGGGCATGACCTACGCGGCGCGCGGCGACGGTCGCTCCGGCGACTGGGACCAGGGCTTCGGCAACACCGAGGACGGCCCCTTCATCAACAAGCCCGACGAGACCAGCGGTTCGCAGCAGTTCTGGAATTGGGGCAACTTCCACCACGCCGGCGGCTACTTCCGGCGCGGCAACTTCACCATCGACGCCGAGGCGGTCAACCACGTGCCCAACCGCCAGATCGCCTCGGCGGTCATGTTCGGCTCGCTGCCCACCGGCATTCATTCAGGCCGCCCGTGGGAAACCCTGCTGTTCAGTCCCAACCCCGCCGGCCGCACCACCCCCGCCCTGCAGGCGCCGACCGCCGCCGACCACATCGGCTTCTCGTTTCCGCGCGACCACCTGCTGCTCGACCTGTTCTGGATGCCCGTGGTGGAGCCCTACGCGTTGAGCGACGTGTTCTCGACCGCCGGCGCGGTCAACATGAACTACGAGATCATGCCATTCCGCTACCTGCGGCGCCGCAGCGCCGTGCATGCGGTCCTCGACGGCCTGCAGATGATGGCGGTGCCACCGGAGGCGGCCACCCGCTGGCCGCACGGCTGCTACAAGGGTGGACGCGACCAGGCCTACGCCCACGAATTGCGCTACAACATCAACCTCGATCCCGCGCGCGGCACCCTGCGCGGATTCGAGGAGCGTTTCCAACAGGGCGACGTGTTCCGCTCCGCCAGCGAGATCTGCGAAATCTTCCTGGTGCCGCAGCCGATGGCGGGCAGTCCCTACCCGCCGGCCGCCGGCAATCCCGAGTATGCCGCCATGACCACCTTCTGGCAGCGCTTCGACCTCACCGGAGACAATGTCAGGGAATCGCCCTACAACCAACTGCTGCCCAGGCTCACCACCAAGTCCAACACCTACCGGGTGCACGTCCGCGCGCAAAGCCTGCAACCCGCCCGCGGCGGCCGGCCCGACCGCTGGGTCGAGAGCCGTGACCGCGTCACCGGCGAGTGGCGCGGCTCGTTCCTCATCGAGCGCTTCGTCGACCCCGACGACCCCGGGATCCCCGACTTCATGCAGCAGCCCGAGGCGTCGCTCGACGACCACTACCGGTTCCGCGTGATCGAGCAGAAACGGTTCCTGCCGTGAGAAAACCGCGGCCTGGCGGTGCCACCAAACACCCGCCGGTTGCCCGACCCCAAACCCGTGCGCCACGGGTTCTGGGCGCCTTCGACGCCACCTGAGAGCCCGCGGGTCACCGTGCCGCGGGGTGCATCGCGCTGGCAAGGCCAATGGGATGCGTTGGCAACGGTAGGGCGAACCGTCCCCGGTGAGCCGCGTTCGCCGGACCGGCGTGGAGGTGGGGGCGGAGGCAGGTTCACGGCTTGCGGGGCTTTGGCTCTCCGCGGGCAACACGCGGGCGGTCTGGTCTGCGGCGCTGGGGAGCGAAAGGCGGGAGGAACATGATTGCATGAATGTTCAAAAGAACATACCATGACAGGTGACCGGGGATTTGTCCTACATCGAATTGCATGCCCGCAGCGCGTTCTCGTTCCTGCGCTCGAGCGCGGCGCCGGAGGCATTGGTCGATCGGGCGGCGGCGCTGGGGTTGCCCGCGCTGGCGGTGACCGATCGCGCCGGGGTGTATGGCAGTGCGCGCGTGCATCAACGGGCTCGCCAGCACGGTTTGCGGGCACTGGTGGGGGCGGAGTTGCCGATGGAGGACGGCTCGGCGCTGCCGGTGCTGGTGATCAACCAGCGCGGTTACCAGACCCTGTGCCGCTTGCTGACCGACGCCCATCTGCGGTCGTCCAAAGGGCAGGCGCGGCTGCGCTGGGGGGAGTTGGAGGGGGCGACCGACGACTGGATTGTGCTGGGGGGCGACGCCGACGAGGGACCGCTGGCGCTGGCGCTGAGGCAAGGCGGGGTCAAGGCGGCGGCGGAACGTTTGGGCACCCTGTTGCGCCATGTCCCGAAGTCGCGCCTGTGGATCGAGATCCAACGTCACCAGCGGCGCGGGGAGGACTGGCGCAACCGCTGCCTGCTGGACCTGGCGGAAGCGCACGGGCTGGGGGCAGTGGCCACCCAGGCGCCGTGTTACCTCGACACGCAGGGGCGGCGGTTGGTCGACGCGTTCACCTGCCTGCGCCATCACACCCACCTCGACCAGGCCGGCACCCTGCTGGAAGCCAACGACGAACGCTGCCTGCGGTCGCCGCCATCCATGCGCCGGCGTTTTGCCGACCTGCCCCGGCTGCTGGACAACACCCTGCGCGTGGCCGGGCAACTGGAGTTCTCGCTGACCGACCTCGGCTACCAGTTTCCACGCCATCCGCTGCCGCCCGGCACCGGTGCCGCCGAACTGCTGCGGCGCGAGACCTACCGCGGCGCGCGCCGACGCTACGGCCGACTTACGGCGCGGGTGCGGGCGCAGCTCGACCACGAGCTGGCGCTGATCGGCAAACTGGGGTTCTGCGGCTATTTTCTGATTGTCTGGGATCTGGTGAACTTCACCCGGCGCGAGGGCATCCTGTGCCAGGGCCGCGGCAGCGCGGCCAACTCGGCGGTATGTTACTCGCTGGGCATCACCGCGGTGGACCCGATCGGCGGCAACCTGTTGTTCGAGCGGTTCCTGTCCGAGGGCCGCAACAGCTGGCCGGACATCGACCTCGACCTGCCCTCGGGCGGGCAGCGGGAGCGGGTGATCCAGGAGGTGTTCCGGCGCTTCGCCCCGCGCGGCGCGGCCATGACCGCCAACGTGATCACCTACCGCGGCCGGTCGGCCATGCGCGAGATGGCCAGGGTGCTGAACCTGCCGGAGGATTTCGCCGGCCGGTTCTCGAGCCTGCACGGGGGCGGTGATTTTCAAAATACGCTGGAATTGCGCGACCAGCTGCGGCAGGCCGGGTTGCCGGCCGGTCACCCGCGCCTGCCGGCGCTGGCGGAGCTGTTCCAGGCGGTCCAGGGCCTGCCGCGCCACCTGGGGCAGCACTCCGGCGGAATGATCATCAGCGACCGCGGGCTGGATTCGATCGTGCCGCTGGAGAACGCGTCGATGCCGGGCCGGGTGGTGGTGCAGTGGGACAAGGATGATTGTGAGGACCTGGGGATCGTCAAGGTGGACCTGCTGGGGCTGGGCATGCTGGCGGCGATCGAGGACAGCCTGGCGATGTGCGCCGCGCGCGGGCGACCGGTCGATCTGGCGACGCTGCCGAAGGACGACGAGGCGACGTTCGAGCTGATGCGGCGGGCCGACACCATCGGCGTGTTCCAGATCGAGAGCCGGGCGCAGATGGCGACCCTGCCCATCATGCAGCCGCGCTGCTTCTACGACGTGGTGATCGAGGCGGCGATCATCCGGCCGGGACCGATTGTCGGCAAGCTGGTGCACCCCTATTTGAACCGGCGCAACGGCCGCGAACCGGTGCGCTACATCGACGAGCGGTTCCGCCCGGCGCTGGAGCGCACGCTGGGCATTCCGCTGTTCCAGGAGCAGGTGCTGCGCATGGCAATGATCATCGCCGACTTCAGCGGCTCGGAGGCCGAGGAACTGCGGCGCGCGCTGTCGTTCAACCGCTCGACCGAGCGCATGGACCGGGTGATGGCGAAGCTGCGCGCGGCCATGCAGCGCAAGGGCGTGGAACCAGCCGCGCAGGACGAGATCGTGGCCTCGATCAGGTCGTTTGCCCTGTATGGTTTTCCCGAGAGCCACGCCATCAGCTTCGCGCTGATCGCGTATGCGTCGGCCTGGTTGAAGGTGCATCGGACGGCGGAGTTTTACGCCGGGTTGCTGAACGCGCAGCCGATGGGGTTCTACAGTCCGGCGACGCTGGTCAAGGACGCGCGACACCGCGGCCTGCGGGTGCGGCACCCATGCGTGTGCCTCTCCGACTGGCACTGCCGGGTGGAGGACGATCGCGCCATCCGGCTGGGGTTGAACCAGCTCAGGGGGCTGTCGCGCGGCACCGCCGCCCGACTGGTGGCGGCGCGGGCGGAGGCGCCCTGGCAGGACTTGAACGATTTGATCGCGCGCGCCCGGCCGGACCGCGCCGAGCGGCGCGTGCTGGCGTCCTCCGGCGCACTGGCGGCACTGACCGGCCACCGGCGCGAGGCCTTGTGGCAGGTGGAAGGCGCGGGCGCGGGCGAACCGGACTTGCTGACAGGGGCAGGCAAGGTGACGATGCCCGCGGCTGACAACGGCGGTGGCGGAGCCGGATTGGGCGCGGGCGGTGGGATGCAAACCGGCGCCAGGCAGGCGGTGACCGGCAGCCCGCTGGCGCCGATGAACCCGGTCGAACGGCTCGGCGCCGATTACGCCGCGCTGGGACTGACGACCGGACGGCATCCGATGTCGTTCCTGCGTCCGCGTCTGCCGGGCGTGCATCGTGCGGTCGAGCTGGCGCACCTGCGCCACGGGACGGTGATCGACGTGGCCGGGCTGGTGATCTGCCGCCAGCGCCCGGGCACCGCCAAGGGTCATGTGTTCATCAGCCTGGAGGACGAGACCGGGATCGGCAACGTGTTCGTGCCCGCCGCCACCTACGAGAGGTTCAGGCTGGTGATTCACAGCGAGCCGCTGCTGCGCGTCCGCGGTCGCGTGCAGCAGAACCAGGGTGTGGTATCGATCTACAGCCTGCGGATCGAGGGCCTGCCCTTCGCCATCGCCCTCGGCGCCCAGAGCCACGACTTTCATTGACCGCCATCAACGGCCACAGAATCCCTGCAAGCCGGGGCCCCACCCGGCATCTGGGTGCTTCACGTGAGTCATCCGTGGTGATCATGCAGCAGGGCCAGGCTTCGTGCGGGATCCTGCGCATAGGCACGCAGCATGTGGCGGGGTGTCGTGCCCGGCGTCGGCTGAAACGCCGTGCGCCCGTGCGCCATGCGGTGGTTGTCGACCACCACCAGGTCACCCGCAGCCAGCACAAAGGTCTCGGCCAACTGATGGAGCGCGCCGTGAAAAGCGTCCACCGCTTCCCTTGCGCGCTCCGGCACCGTCATGCCGTCCAGGCGGAACCGCCACATCGACCATTCAGGCGTCAACCGCGCCACCGGCAGCTGGCCGACATCCCCCGCAGGCGTGTTGGGCGGGCGCCTGAAGCCGAACTGCGCCGCCGTCAGTTCGGCCTGGTGCGCCGCCGGGAGCAGACCCCACGCCTTGGCAAAATCACTCACCACCGAGTCCCCGCCGCCGCCGGCATCCGCCACAAGGCACAACATCAGCATGTAGCGCGGCGGATTGGCCACGTAACTCATGTCGGTGTGCAACGGAAAAGCCGTGCTGGTGAAATAGGCCGGGGCCTCGGTCTTCGCCGCCTTGCCCGGATCATACTTCACGTGCATCACCGGCGGGCCCGACAACTCCTCGTCGATGCCTAGATCAAGCGACCCGACCGAGCCCGCCACGGCCAGCAGATCGTCCGCGCTGCGTAATCCGGTGCTCCGGCACAGCGCAAAGCCATCCCGGCCCAGCTGATCACGCACGACTGCCGGGTCCTCGAAGGGTGAGGCGGAAGCATGGTTCATAACTCAAAGGCGCTGGTCAGGACGTTCTGCCGTTCGGTCCCAAGATGCCGAAGGTGGCTGTTGTGCCAACCGAAAATCGCAGCAACCGACGTCAGCCTCGCGACCTGTCAGGGCTAAGGCAGGCGGTGCCTTGTCGGGGCTGGCACGGCCGGTGGTGACTCCTGAAACAGCTGCCCGGACCGCCTGCCGGTGGCATCATTCCCGGTCGGAACCGGGCGGCTGCCAGGGTGCCACACCACCGCGCTGGATGTGCCGCATCAGGGCCTGGCGCAGGTCGCGCGCCACCTGCGGGTGCTCGCCGATCACGTCGTTCTGCTCGTAGGGATCCTGCTCAAGATGATACAACTCGTAATCCTCGTGGGGCGAATTGCGCAGCAGTTTCCAAGGCGCGCGGATCAGGGCTTCATACGCCAGCCCCATGCGGGGGCCGCCTTCACGGCGGACGAAATACAATTCCCTGGGCACCTCGGGATCGTGACCCGCCAGGTCGGTTTCGTCGCCGCCCAGCCACAACGGCAGCAGGCTCACCGCATCGAGATCGTCAGGCAGCCCGGCCTCCGCCAGTTCGAGAAAGGTCGGGAACACGTCGAACGTCAGCCCCGCGTAGTCGCTGACCAACCCGGCCTCGATCCGCCCCGGCCAGCGCACCATGAACGGCACCCGCAGGCCGCCGTCGTAATGGGACTGCTTGCCATCGCGCCACGGCTTGTTGCTCTGCGCGTGCGGCAGCGAGCCGCCGTTGTCGGCGGTGAACACCACCACGGTGTCGTCAGCCAGCCCCAGTTCGTCGAGCGCCTCCAGCAGCCGCCCGACCCCGTCGTCAAGGTGCTCGACAAACGCCACATTCAAGGCCCGTCGTTCGTCCATTTCCGGCTCCCGCTGGCGCACCTTCTGCAGCCAGTCCTCCGGCGGATGAATCGGAAAATGCGGCGCGTTGTAGGCCAAGAACAGGAAAAAAGGCTCGTCCGGCCGGGCCGCCCGTTCGCGCAGGTAGTCGATCGACCAGCCGGTGAACAGGTCGGTCGCATGCCCCTCGGCCTCGATCACCCGGTCATTCAAGCGCAGGTAGTTGTTGCCGTGCCGCCGGTGACCCCAGTAATCGTCCATCATGTCGCCCAGAAACCCGTGGAACAGGTCGAAACCGCGCTCGTTCGGCGTGTTGGGCGATTCAAGCCCGAGGTGCCACTTGCCGACGATGGCGGTGTGATACCCGGCCTCCCGCAGATGGTCGGCAAGGGTCGGCACCACCGGGTCAAGATAACCCCATGAATTCTCCGGATGGGTGCGGATCACGCCCGGCACCCCGACCCGGTCGGCGTAGCGCCCGGTCAGCATCGCCGCCCGCGTCGGCGAGCACACCGTGCAGTTGGCGCGCACCGTCGTGAACAACATGCCCTCGGCCGCGATGCGGTCGATCGCCGGGGTCCTGACATCGGTTTCCTGATAGGTCGAGACGTCGCCGTAGCCATGGTCATCGGTCAGTATCAGGATCAGATTGGGACCCGGATCCGCCCGCACCGCCTCCGCAACCACCAGCAAGCAGGTCAAAAAAATCGCCATCAGGTGGGGGAATCTTAAAAAAACAGGGTCTTGGCTCATGACAATCGGCATCCTAGCACCTTTCGCCGGCCTCCCGCAAGGACCAAACCTCCCGACCTGCGGGTGGTTGAACACAGGTCTTCATTGGCGCGAAAATCCTGTGTTTACAGGGGTTTTCAGGAGGTTCCCGGGGAGCATCGACGCTGGCGAGCCGCCCGGCCCGGCGGGGGCCAGGACTTGAAAAAGCGCTTCACCCTATAAAAAAAGGGGTGAACGGCACTTGTGAATCCCGCGGATGAGTGTTAAGGGTTGGGTTGAGTCCCGCCCACTGCATCCCGCGGGCCACCAATTCAGCCCATTCCACAAGGAGTCTACCTATGGCCGTCAAAAAGAAAGCTGCCAAGAAAGCGGTGAAAAAAGCCGCCAAGAAAGTGTCCGGCAAGAAAGCCGTGAAGAAGTCCGCCGCCAAGTCGGCAGCCGTCAAGCCGCCCACCAAGGCGGAAGTCTACTCGCTGATCGCGGCCGAGACCGAACTGACCCGCGCGCAGGTCGACAGCGTCTTTGCTTCGCTCGGCGGGCTGATCAAGAAGAACATCGGCAAGCGCGGCCCCGGCGCCTTCACCGTGCCCGGCCTGGTGAAGATCACCGTGCGCACCAAGCCCGCCACCAAGGCGCGCAAGGGCATCAGCCCGTTCACCGGTGAGGAAATGATCTTCAAGGCCAAGCCGGCCCGCAAGATCGTCAAGGCCTCGCCGCTGAAGAACCTCAAGGACATGGCCTGACCGGCCGCACGGCCGGGCGCCTCGATTCGAGTCATCCGGCCTGCTCAAACAACCCGTCGACGACCGCCCGCGGATTCGTCGACGGGTTTTTTGCGCCCGGATTCCACCCCGGGGCCGCCGATTCGCAGTTGCCAACAAGCGCCTTCCTGTGGAACAACATCCTGTGACTTGTCCGCAGACCCAGATGAACCCCAGGCATTCACCGTCACCATCGATCCGCCGCCGCGCCCGCAGCCGCAACCGCAGCCACCTGACCGTGCTGACGTTCGCGATCTGCGCCCTGTGCCTGCTGTCCGCCTGCGGCTTCCAGCAGCAACAGGCGGAGCTGGAGCAACGCGAAGCCGTGGTCGAACAGCGCGAACAGGCCACCGCCCAGCTCGAACAGCAGCTGCAACGCCTGCGCTTCGAGGTGGACGAGCGCGAGGCCCTGCTCAATGAGATCACCGAACTCCAGCGCGACCTCCAACTGCGGCTGGAGGAACGCGAACTGCGGCTGGAACAGCAGGAGCAGGAGATCGAACAACGCCGGCAACAGGTCACCGAGGAACTGGAGGCCGCCCAACAACTGCGCCAGCGGCTCGAGGCCCGCGTCCGCCGCGGGCCGGCCCCGGCCATCACCGGGCGCCGCGCCATCGTGGTCGACGCCTCCAGCGGCGAGGTGCTGTTCGACAAGAACGCCGACCAACGCGGCCCGGTGGCAAGCACCCAGAAATTGCTGACCGCCCTGCTGATCATTGAGCGCGGTTCGCTCGACA
>SKLO01000279.1 GCA_007123195.1 Verrucomicrobiales bacterium
ATGAGCAACGCAGAAGTTGGAAAAGAGGCCCGCGGAACTCGCAAGCTGAACGAGCGAAGCGAGGAAACTCCCAATTTTGGACAATTGTTTTATCCAGATATTTGCCGATCACCACACTAGGCCGGCTCCGCCGCGGACAAAGGGCATTGACGGAGGAATTGACACGGAGGGCAGCCCTTCCGACCATTCCTCTGCCCCCATTCCTCTGCCATCCTTTCCTGCCTCCGGCGTCGAGTGGTCTTCAGCGACCTTTGACCTCCGGGCTCCTGAGCCGTGGGTCTTTGCCGTTGGCTGGTCATTGACAGAGCAGACAGGAATGTCTACTCCACACTGCCTGCCGGCGATTGGCTCAACATTGACCGACCCCCGATGGCGGACGGGCCGAATCCGGTGGTGTCGCTGCGCTCAACCACCGGCTACCGGCTGCGATGCCTCCGGCATCAATGCCAGCCACCAGCCACCAGTCACCCGACTCCCGACTCACTGCCCCACCAACTCGGCCGCCGGCAGGCGATTGGTCTCCAGGATGTTCAGCGCATGGTTGCCCACCGCCTCAAGGTGGTTGTTGATCTCGGTGTAGAGCATTTCCGTGGCGATGTCGGCTCCCGTCCGCATACGCTGCATCGCAGCCTTGTTGTGCCGCTTGCGCATGGCGTCGATCCGGTCCTCGATGACGGCGCCTTGTTCAAAGGTCTGGTGATCGACCACCGCCGCGGCATCGCGGCAGGCCAGACCGAGGATCGAGCCCACCTCGGCGCAGATCAGCCGCAGCTGGTCGTGTTGTTCGGGGAGGAAATCGCGGTCCTTCTTGTACTTGCGCTGGACGAGCTTGACCATCCGGTAGATGCGGTCGGTGGCCTCCTCCAGTTCGGCCACCGTGCGCAGCATGGCGGTGATGCGGCCGGCGTGGCCGGCCTCGATCTGGTGGGTGGAGCACTGGATCAGGTAGGCGGTGATGTCGTGCAGCATCTCGTCGCACTCGTCCTCCATGGCGCGCAGTTCGTTGACCCGCTCCGACTTGTCCTCGCCGGGGCTTTCCAACACCTCGACGAAGCCGTCAAACATGTCGGCGGTGAGGCGGCCCATGCGGCGCGCGGCATTGTCGGCCTCGGCCAGGCTCAGCTCGCCGATGTTGACCAGTGGCGGTGTCAGGTATTGCAGCCGGCCCGCGCCGCCGGGCACGGAGTCGGGGTCGTCCTTGACCCAGCGCTCCACCACCCGCGCGATGTGCGGCACGAACGCGATCAGGACCAGGATGTTCACCAGGTTGAATAAAGAGTGGAAGATGGCGGTGGCGAAGCCCACTTCCGACACCTGGAACGCGGGATCGACCGAGCGCATGCCCCCCGGCAGCGACAAGGCCAGCTGCCACACCAGGGCGGTGAACAGGTGGAACGCCGCCAGCATCCACAGCACGCCGAAGATGTTGAACAGGAAATGCGCGCGCGCCGCCCGCTTGGCGTTGGCATTGGCTCCCAGTGAGGCCAGCCAGGCAGTCAGGGTGGTGCCGATGTTCTCGCCGAGCACGATCGCGGCCGAGTTGCGGAACACCGCCACGGGGTCGGTGTGGATGTCGCCCAGCCAGCCGTTCAGCGCGCACGTCAGGGTGATCGCCATCGCGGCCGAGGAGGACTGCACCGCCAGCGTCAGCAGCACCCCGGCCACCAGGAACAGCAGCACCGAGCCGAACCCGTGGCCGCTCATCGCGGTCACCACCCGGCCGATGGCCTCGGCGGTGTCGGGATCGGTCTCCATCATCAGCCGCAGGTCGGGCACGGAGTCCTTGAGCAAACCGAGGCCGAAGAAAATGAGGCCGAACCCGATCAACACCTGACCCCAGTTGCGCCCGCGGTCGCGGCCGATGAACAGGAACGGCATGCCGATGCCGATCACCGGCAGGGCCACGGCGGAGACGTTGAACTTGCCGATCATGGCCACGATCCAGGCGGTCACGGTGGTGCCGAGGTTGGCGCCCATGATGACCCCGATCGACTGGATCAGGGTCAGCAGGCCGGCGTTGACAAAGGACACCACCAGCACGGTCGTGGCCGACGAGGACTGCACCAGCACGGTGGTGACGAAGCCGGTCGCCACCCCGTTCAAACGCCGGTCGGTGAGGCCTGCCAGCGCCTGCCTCATGCGGTCGCCCGCGACCTTCTGCACCGCCTCGGACATGACCTTCATGCCATACAGGAACACGCCCAGCGAACCGAGGACGAGCAACAGGGTGAGCACCACCGACCAGACGGCGGACACACTGGCGAGCATGGGCGACATGAGCAGCAAAGGGGTCGCGGGGAGCGAATCGCGCACCCCAGCGGGCCGGGTGGCGTTGGCGCCCGACCGGTCGTCCATATCAACCCGGGCTTGCATGCTTGCGCAAGTCTTTTCATCCCGCGGGTCGGCTGGCTGCAACCACCCGGGACCGGCGTCGCCAGCAGTCGCTTGCCGCATGCACCGGCCGGGGCCATCATGTCGCCACGACCTGGGCACGACCCCGCCGGTCGCCTGCCATGATCCGCCGCGTGGAGTTCCCGCTCAACCTGGCCTTGTTCGACGAGGTCATCGACGTCCGTGCCCCGGAGGAGTTCGCCATCGACCATGTGCCCGGCGCCGTCAGCCTGCCGGTGCTCGACGACAACCAGCGGGCCCGCATCGGCACCCTGTTCAAACAGGACAGCTCGTTCCTGGCGCGGCGCACCGGCGCGGCCATGATCTGCCGCAACATCGCCGGCATGATGGAGACCCATTTTGCCAATCGACCGGCCGTCTACCGGCCGCTGGTCTATTGCTGGCGTGGCGGCCAGCGCTCCGCCAGTCTGGCCACCATCCTTGACGCCGTGGGCTGGAGGGTGTCGGTGCTGCAGGGCGGCTACAAGCACTTCCGCCACCACGTGCTGGCCGAACTCGACACCCTGCCGCCGCGGTTGAATTGGCGGGTCATTCAGGGGCCCACCGGCAGCGGCAAAACCCGGCTGCTGCACGCGCTCACCGCCGGCGGTGCCCAGGTGCTCGATCTGGAGGCGATCGCCCGCCACCGGGCCTCGGTGCTGGGCCGGGAGCCGGGACAGGACCAGCCCGCCCAGCGCGGTTTCGAAACCGCGCTCTGGCAGGCCTTGTCCGGCCTCGATCCGGCCCAGCCGGTGTTCGTCGAGGCCGAGAACCGGCGCATCGGCAGGCTGCATCTGCCCGCTACCCTGTGGCAGGCGATCACCGCCGCCCCGGTCACCGCGCTTGAGGTTGACCGCCGGCGGCGGGTCGACCACCTGCTGCGGGATTACCCGCACATGGTCGCGGAACCCGACATGCTGGCGCGCCAACTCCAGCTCTTGATCCCCTTTCAAGGTCGCGAGGTGGTGGGTCAATGGCACCAGTGGATCGAGCAAGGCCGCTGGCACGATCTGGTCGATGCCCTGCTGGAGCGGCATTACGACCCGCTCTACGCGCGCAACTCACCCTACCAACCGGCCGGTCGGAACCTGCCGCTTGCGGCGGTTGAGCCCGCCGCGCTGGCGGCCGCGGCGGCGACCCTGATCGGGGGTGAAGGGTCCGCGGGCGGGAAACCGGCCTTCCCCGGGGCTCTCCCACCGGAATAGCCCGGAGGGATCCGGCCTTGTTTGCCAAGGCTCCGGCGAAGGAGGCTCTAGTCCCACAGGTCGATGTATCTGTCGATTGGATTGCCGGGAATATGGCTGTCGAGCCACTCCAAGGGTGAGTAAATCACCTCGAGGGTATCCTGAACAGGGCCTGGGAAATCGTCGAAATACCTGACAGCGGGACCAACGAGGATGACGTAGGCGAGCGGGATGCCCAACAGGAGCAGGGGGGCGGCTCCATGCCGTTCGCTCCCGGTCTCAGGTTCTGTGCTGCGCTTCGATCGTGTCATGAGCTGCAATCATCCCGGGCCCGACCACTTTGGCAGCAGGTTAGC
>SKLO01000546.1 GCA_007123195.1 Verrucomicrobiales bacterium
CCACCGCCGCCCGGCGCCCGTTCATCCATCGCCATGGCCGACCCGTCCGACCACCCGCCCGAGCCGGCCGCTGCGCCCCCGTCATCCAGCCCGCGCGCTCCGTCCGACCACGGAACCCCGCCCGCCGACCAACGCGACGAGGAGGGCTTCTTCGCCGACATCTTCCAGACCCGCTATCGCGAGGTCACCTTCAGCGCGCTGGTGTTCGCCCTGATCATCGGCGCGGTGATGAATGCGGCCATCACCTACGCCGGACTGAAGATCGGCTTCACCATCGGCGGCTCCGCCATCGCCGCCGTGCTCGGGTTCGGCGTTCTGCGCGGCCTGCTGCGCCGCGGATCGATCCTCGAAACCAACATCGCCCAAACCGTCGCCTCGGCGGTCAACACCTCCAACTCGGGCGTCATCTTCACCGTGCCGGTGCTGTTCCTGCTCGGTTACCAGATCTCGCTCGGCGACCGCGATTTCTGGCTGATCACCGTCGCCTGCGTCGCCGGAGCGCTGCTCGGCACAGTGTTCATCATCCCCTTGCGCAAGCAGATGATCGACATCGAACGGCTGCGCTTCCCCACCTCCACCGGCGTCGCCACCATCCTCAAGTCGCCCGGCGCCGGACCGGCCAAGGCGGTGGTGCTGCTGGCCGGTTGCCTGCTCGGCGCCCTGATCTACCTGCCCGCCGGTTTGCCGTCGATCCAACGCGAGGCC
Organism: Verrucomicrobiales bacterium; assembly: GCA_007123195.1. Lineage (GTDB taxonomy): Bacteria > Verrucomicrobiota > Verrucomicrobiia > Verrucomicrobiales > SKLO01 > SKLO01. The sequence continues at coordinate 706 of SKLO01000546.1, forward strand.
GATCCCGCCGAACTCGACGCCCTGGTCGAGCGCGACCGCCTCACCCACGCCCAACGCGAGCACACCCTCATGATCGACGGCTGGATCCGCGACCGGGACGCCCCCGGGGACGCGCTGGCATTGGGCCGGCGCGCCCACGAGCGCCAGCAACTGCGGGAACGACTCGAGCAGGCGCGCGAAACCGGGGCCGACGAGGCTCCCGCGCTGCGCCGTCAACTGCGCGATCTCGACCACGAACTCGACCCCGACCTCGACGCCTCGCGCTACAACGAGGAACTGGTTCGCCGGGCCTGGCTGGCCCACCGCGGTGAGGCCGACTGGGACAGCCTTCGTCACCGCCGCGCCGGCTGGGCCACCCGTCCCTGGTTCGGTTATCAGGACATCCCCTGGAGGTATCCCGCGGAAATCGACCAAGCCGCCACCGCCGCCGCCCGCGCCATCGACCCGGACGCGCCGCCGGTGCTCACCTCCCGGGTCGATCGCGATCTCGATGGCCGCCCCGACAAGCGCTTCACCGACAACCGGATCGATTTCGGCCGCTGGTTCAATCTGCCGGCCGAATTCCCCCTCATCCTCGCCATCGCCCCGTTCGCGCTAGGCGCCGGTTACATCACCGGCAAGGCCGGCCTGTTCGTGCTGGCGGGCGGCGTCCTGGCCTACTTCCTCATCACCCCGATCGTGTTCAATGCCGGCTGGATGCCCGCCGGAGTGCCCGCCCAGGCCGCCGCCGACTACAGCCTCGCCACCTTCACCCGCCCGCTTGGCATCGGCCTGCTGCTCGGTGGCGCCCTGATGGGCGTGCTGTTCTCGCTGCCCGCCATCCGCGAGGCCTTCAAATCCATCATCGCCGCCGGCAGGATGCGCGGCGGCAGCGATGAACTCGGGATCAAAACCCTGCTGGTCGCCTTGGTCGTGGGCCTCGCGGTCCTGTTCGCCGCCGCCGACATCGCCGGCAACGTGCCGGTCAATCCCGACCGCTGCCCGGTCACCGGCGAACCGGTCGATCGTTCCGTGGCCACCGCCAGCCACCAGGGCTACACCATTGGCTTCGCCGGTGCCGACGCCGCCGACATCTGGAACGACGAATGGACCAGCGACCAGCGCGACGCGTTCCTCATCGACTCACGGGCGCGCCCCGGCTGGCTGGCGACCGCCGGACCGCACCTGCGCGCCGCCATCATCGCCATCGTCGGGGCCATCTGGATCTGGTTCGCCGGCATCATCATCTCCCAATGCGCCGGCATGACCGACTGGTCGCCCATCTCCGGCATGTCCCTGCTCACCGTGGTGCTGGTGCTGATGCTGGCCGGCTCCGGCGCGGTACTCGGCGCCGTGCTGTTCGGTGCCGCCTTGTGCGTGGCCATCAACATGTCCTCCGACATGATGGGCGACCTCAAGGCCGGACATCTGGTCGGTTCCAAACCCCGCCGCCAGCAGTTCATCGAACTGTGCTTCGCCTGGATCGGACCCATCATCGCCATGTTTGTCCTGTTCATCATCGTCGAGGCAAACCGGATCCAGTTCGGCGCGCCGATCGGCCCCGGCACCGACATGCCCGCCCCCCAGGCCATGGCCCTGCAGGCCGTGGTCACCGGCGTCCAGGGCGACGAAATGCCCTACGCGCTCTACGGCCTCGGCGCCGCGCTCGGCTGCCTGCTCGGCCTCGGCGCGTTCGCCAGCCTCGGCGTGCTGGTCGGCATCTCCATGTTCCTGCCCTTCGCCTTCATCGCCACCTACGGCATCGGCTGCCTCGTCAACATGCTGGTGCGCACCGTCAAGGGCCCCGGCTGGGCCGAGTCCTGGGGCGTGCCGTTCGCCGCCGGCCTCATCGTCGGCGAGGCCCTGCTGTCCCTCTCCATCAACCTCACCGTCCTGCTGCTCGATGCCTGACGTCACTCCTTTCCTGTTCTCCACCGTCCCCGCCGCCACTGCATGAAATCCGCCGCCGGCCCCCTGCTCGTCGCCGCCTCGCTGGTGCTTGGCGTCCTGTCCGCCACCACCTCCTACCTGGTGCCGGTCGACCGCATCGACCTCGCCCGAGGCGACCGGGTCGTGCTGCAGGCACCCGCCGGGTCAGTCGCCGATCCCGGCAATCCCCAGGCGCCGCCGCAACCGGTCCTCGTGCCCGGCCCGCCCGGGGCGCCGTTGATCCTCGGCCAGGTCGAACTCGACACCCTGCGCGCCGCCGGCGTCGACCGCATTCACGCCACCCAATTCCACCTGCGCCACTGGCAGGAAGCCTGGTGGTTCGCGCTCGCCTGCCTCGGCCTCGTCAGCGGCGCCGGACTGATCCGCCGCAGCGCCCGCCGCCGACTCGCCGCCGCCGGCCAGACCGATCCATCCTCGCCCGCCAGCGCCGTCACCCCGTCGCCCGAGCGCCTGCTGGACCTGGCCATCGACCGCACCCGTCACCTGCGCCACGAAAGCCGCTCCAACCCCGATCCGCGCTCCCGCCTGATCCACCTGATGCGCGCCATCGAGTCCATCCAAACCGACTGCCTGCAACCGCTCGAAGCCGCCCGACCCGTCATCATCCATCGCCATGGCATGGCTGGCTACGCCCGCCTGATGGACCGTTTCGCCGCCGCCGAACGCCAACTCCACCGCGCCTGGTCCGCCTCCGCCGACCAGGTCCCCGCCGAGGCCGCCGAATGCCTCGACCGCGGCCTGCTGCTACTGGAAGAAGCCCGTGCCCGCCTCGGTTGAGCGCGGCGCGCCCCTCTCCACCCGCCCTGCACCCGTCTGGAAGCCCCCCGGCTCGCCACTCAAGGCACCTGACGTTACCAACAAGGACGCATCAACCTGAAATGGAAATTGGAGATTGGAAAATTGGAGATTAGTTGCTGATGATAAACCACTTGGAGATATGAGGGGACTCACCTGTAAGGTGACCGTTGAAATCCTCATAACTCATTCCTGCTTCGTGTCTATTCGTGGTTTCATCGCCGGTTCCAGGGTCAACCGCCGGGGCTCGCCGTGCGTTATGCAAATCGGAGGATTTCAACCGTCCGCCCGCGCCGATGGCGCGTCTCATCTGACCAACCCCGATCCGTCACCATGCAAACCGCCACTCATTCCGCCACCAAGACCTGCTCAGCCTGCGCCCACTGGCACGCTGAAGAAAGCGAGGCCACCGTCGGCCAGTGCCGCCGTCGGGCTCCCCAGACCGTGGTTCTGAAGGTCGACGCCGACAGCCAGTTGACCAGCGTGTTCCCCACCACATC
>SKLO01000331.1 GCA_007123195.1 Verrucomicrobiales bacterium
GCGGCCTGCTCACGGCGGGCGAGGGCAAGGTCGGCGTCGACCATCAGGTCGACCAGCTCCTTGAAGGTCACGCGCGGTTCCCAGCCGAGTTTCTGTCTTGCCTTGGCGGGGTCGCCGATCAGCAGGTCGACCTCGGCCGGACGGAAGTAGCGCTCGTCCTGCTCGACGTATTCCTGCCAGTCGAGCCCGAGCCGGGCGAAAGCGTGTTCGCAGAAGTCGCGCACCGAGTGGGTCTCGCCGGTGGCGGCCACGTAGTCGTCGGGCTCGTCCTGCTGGAGCATCAGCCACATCATCTCGACGTAGTCACGGGCGTAGCCCCAGTCGCGCCGGGCGTCAAGGTTGCCGAGGTAGAGCTTGCTCTGCAGGCCGAGCTTGATCCGGGCGGCGGCGCGGGTGATCTTGCGGGTGACGAAGGTTTCGCCGCGCCGGGGCGACTCGTGGTTGAACAGGATGCCGTTGCTGGCGTGCAGGCCGTAGGCTTCCCGGTAGTTCACCGTCAGCCAGTAGGCGTAGACCTTGGCGCAGGCGTAGGGCGAGCGAGGCCAGAACGGGGTGGTTTCCGTCTGCGGCACCTCCTGGACCTTGCCGAACATTTCCGAGGACGAGGCCTGGTAGAAGCGGACATGGTCGGCCAGGCCGACCTCGCGCACGGCTTCGAGGATGCGCTGGGTGCCGAGGCCGACAATATCGCCGGTGCTTTCGGGGATGTCGAACGACACCCGCACGTGGCTCTGGGCGCCCAGATTGTAGATCTCGTCGGGCTTGAGTTGGTAGAGCAGCTTGACCAACGCCACCGAGTCGGTGAGGTCGCCGTAGTGCAACCGCAGCCGCGGGTTGAGGTGAGGGTCGGCGTAGAGGTGGTCGATGCGACCGGTGTTGAACGACGAGCTGCGGCGGATGATGCCGTGGACCTCGTAGCCTTTGTCCAGCAGCAGTTCCGCCAGGTAGGAGCCGTCCTGGCCGGTGATGCCGGTGATGAGCGCACGTTTCATGGGTAGCGGTGGGGGCGGCCGTTGCGGACGCCGGGTGGCCGCGGACCGGGACAGGCAGGCGGCGGCAGGGCGCCCAAGAGCCGGTCCGGTCGAGCGGGGACGGCACCGTCACGGCATCGGGCCGGAAATCAAGTGGCGGGTGGGGGTTGGTTTCAGGCCGAGAAACGGCGTCGGGGCTGGACCTTGCCGGCGACCTTCCAAGCCTCGACGTCGACGGTTTGTTCCCTGCCGAGAAACTCCAGCAGCACGCGCACGCGGTCGCGCCCGGAGTGGACCTGCAGCACCCGGCCGGCGAAACCCCGCAGCGGGCCGTCGCCGATCTCAATGTCCTGGCCCTCCTCCAGCTCGGCCTGCACCTGGCAGACCTCGTCGTCGTCCATCTCCGTGCGAAGGGCCTCGACGAACTCGGGTGGCACCACGGGGTAGTTGCCGCCGAATTGCAGCACGCCGGTGACGGCGCTGCAGTAGGTGACGGCACGCAGCTGGTGCTGGAGGGTGAAGCGTGCGAACAGGTAGCCGGGGAACAGCGCCTCGCAGAAGATCCGCGGCCCGCGGCGGGTAGGGCGGCGGAAGCGGATGCGCGGGCAGAATACCTCCAGCGGGCTGTCGGCGCCGAGCTGCCGCAGGTGCATGGCGGCAAGGTGCTCGGCCTTGGGCTTGGCCCGGACGCAGAACCACTGCGGCGTTTCGTTTGGGTCGGGCTGATCCGTCTCTATCATCATATCGGCAGTGGCCGGTGGCGCGCTTTGGTTCGGCAGCTCGCGGGTCCGGCCATCTGCCTTCAACTTCGCTCATCCCAGCCGGATGGCACCCTGAAAAATGACTGGTCCACCCCGCCCCCGCGCCGTTCCAATCGGCGCATGGCCCTGCGGGACACATGCTGTTCCACGGCCCCGACAGGCATGGAACCTCCAGCCGTGCAGCCGAGTCTGCTTCCGCCCCCCAACCGGCCCCGGCCGGCGGCCCGGCGGTCTTGACCATTTTCGGATCCCCATTCCCCGTCGTTGTCAGGGCGTTGCGCCTGTCCGACCGGGCCTGGCATCTGCGGCCCCCATTGGTGACCCAACAGCATGCCTGACAACAAAATGCCTGGCATCATCGCGGCATCATCGCCCGCATGTCACCAGATTGTCACCTTCCTCTGCTGGAGACTCCGATCAATTGGGTGCACCGAGCTGTCGTTCCGTCTCCCGACCCTGTCAGGGCTGCCCCACCCAGCGATCATCACAACTCAACCACTCATGAACCAGTGACCAGCCATCAGAACCCGCCTTCAGATTCGCCCGGACGGGCATGTGCCTGCCTGTCGTTGTGGAGTGCCTCCGCCTCGCCGGGTGGATCCGGCCAAATGTGACATGACACCCAGTTTCGATCACAAACGGAAACCAACAGCCTGCACATGAATCACCTTGAAGCCGTCGTGTTTGATTGGGCCGGGACCACCGTCGACCACGGTTCCCTCTGTCCTGTTTTTGCCTTCCAGGCAGCTTTCTCCCGCCTCGGGTTGACGATTGAAAGCTGGGACGTGCGACGATTCATGGGCACGCACAAGAAAGAACACCTGCGCGCCATCCTCGCCCTTCCGCATGTGCGAAACCAATGGATTTCCCTGCACCCCCAAGCCGCCGGGCCAAACGAAGAGGAGATCGACGAACTCTTCACCCTCTCCGAAAAGCTTCTCGTAGAGTCCGTCACTGACTTTGCCGAACCCGTTCCCCACCTGATGGAAGTGATCAGGTGGGTGCGCGCGCACGATCTGAAGGTCGGCTCCACTTCCGGCTACACCAAGCCGATGATGGAACCCCTCGCCCGCCGCGCCGCCCAGTTCGGCTATGAACCGGATGCATGGGTGGCGTCCGATCAAGTTCCCTGCGGGCGCCCTGCTCCCTACATGATGTTTCGCGTCATGGAATTGCTGGAGGTTTACCCGGGGCACGCCGTGGCCAAGGTCGGCGATGCCGCCGTGGATATTGCCGAAGCGCACAACGCCGGAGCCTGGGGCATCGGAGTGGTCGCCACAAGCTCGCTTCTCGGCTATGACCGAGCTTCCTGGGAAGCCCTCGACACCGACGAGCGCGACCGCCAGAGGGAAAACGCCCGCACCGCTTTCCGCCATGCAGGAGCTGACTTTGTGATCGAGGACCTGAGCGGGCTCCCGGCCGTTCTTGAAGAAATCGATGCGTTGCTGGAAGACGGGGCGCGTCCGGGCCGCGCGCGGGAGGTCGTTGCCGAATGAAACGAAGATTGTCGTGCTTCCTTCCGCTCGTCCTCGGCCTTTGCGGATTGGCTGCGGATTTGTTTGCCCAGGACGGCGCTACGCCGACGCTGAGCGTAATGCTCGTGCCTTCCGACGGCGGGACCGAGGACGGCACCCGCGATGACTGGCAACCGCTCTTCGACGCGCTCTCCCGGCACAGCGGCTACAATTTCGACATCCGCGTGGGCCAGAGCTACGCGTCGGTTGTCGAAGCCATTGCGGCCGGGCGAATCGATATCGCCTACATGGGAACCGTTTCCTATCTCCTGGCACGTGAGCGCGGACCGGTCGAAGTTCTGGCCATCGGTGAAATGGAAGGCGGAGCCTTCTACTACTCGGGACTTTTCACGCTCATCGACAGTCCGGTGAAAACGGTCGCGGATCTGCGGGGACGCTCCCTCGCCCTCACCGATCCGGGCTCTTCCTCCGGCTTCGTTTATCCGCTCAACATCCTCTTCAGCGAGGGCGTCAACCCCGAGCGGGATCTCTCCCATCTCATGATCACGGGGAGCCATGCCAATTCCCTGAACGCGCTCATTCAGGGCCATGTCGATGTGGCGGCCTCGCCTTTCGAATCCTACATTCGCGCCGTGCGCCAGGGCGTGGTCGATCCCCGCCGCGTCCGCATTCTTGCAAAGAGCGATCC
>SKLO01000182.1 GCA_007123195.1 Verrucomicrobiales bacterium
CCTCGGTGGTGACGACCTCTGCCGCCAACCTGAGCGCCAGCTGCAGCACGGCCGGTTCTTCACTGTCCAAAGCCTGTTCGAACGCCTTGAGGCCCTCTTCAGGCTGCCGCTCGATCAACAGACCCACGGCTTGCAGCCGCAGCCGGGCCGTTTCCTCGTGGTCCTTCACCAGCTGCAATGCCTGTTCGACCGCCTGCTCGGGCTCGTCTTCGGCCAGGGTGTCGAGCGCCTGAAGGCGAAGCCCCTCGGCCACCGAACGGTCCGCCAGCAGCGCCAGCGCCCGTTCCGGGTCGGGCGGTCCGAATTCGTTGAGCAGCGACTGCAAGGCGGATCGCAGGTCGTCATCAGCATCATCCGCGGCCAGGGCTTCGAGATCGATCGGGGTCTCCACCAACGCGCGGCTCACCAGCACGGGATCGCCGGCGTCGTGATCGCGCCGGGCGCCGTCGACCATGTCGAGTTGCACCAACTTGTCCCACTCCAGCAGCATCGACACCGCCCACTGCCGCACGGTAGCCGACACCTGATCGGACCCGACCACGGCCACCAGCGCGGCGGCCCCCTGCTCGGTGCCGAGGGCACGATTGGCGGCCAGCGCCCGGATGGCGGTGGCGAGGTCGGGGCCCGACCCGTCGGCGTCATCGTCGGCGCCCGCCAGCCGCTCGGGCGTCGCCAGAGCAGCCAGCGCCGGCAGGGCGGCGATGACCGGTTCGTCGCTGTCGTAGATCGCGATCGCCGCCTCGCGCACGACAAACGCCTCGCTGTCGCCGACAAAGCCCGCCAACTCAGCCGCGCGCTGGCGCCCGAGCGCAATCACCGCGCTGTGGCGCACATGGACGTCCGGGTGCTCGGCCATCGCCGCCAATTCGGCCGGCTCCAGGCACGTCGACAGCGCGAACGCGGTCGCGTGGCGCAGGTAGGCGCACTCGCCGGCGTTGTCGGCAGCCAGCTCGATCAATGCGCCGGCATGGTCCGGCCGTCCGATCCGGGCGGTCGCCAACGCCGCCAGCAACCGGACCCGCGGCTGGTCATCGGCCAGCAACGGGCGCAGGTCCGGCACCTCGGCGGTCGGCTGGCCGTGGACGCTGTCGCCCCAGACCCGTGCCGTCTGGGCCCGGACCTCGGCTTCCTCATCCTCCAGCAAGCGCTCCAGCTGGCGCAATTCCGCAGCGCTCGCCGCGCCGGCGCGCAGCCGCTGGCCCAACCCCCAGAGCGCATGCACCCGCGCCAGCAACGCCGATTCGCCGCCGTCCTCATCCGCTTCCACGGTCCTGCCGGCCACCCGCGCCAGTTCCTCACCGGCACCTTGCCGCACCAGCTCGAACTGCGCCCGCAACCGCACCCGCTGGTCGGCGTGGGCCAGCAGCTCCACCAGCTGGTCCGGCGCCAGCCCGCGCACGCCCTCGCGCAACCAGCGTGCCGTGTCCTCGCGCAGCGGATGGCGTTGATCCTCCGCCACGTCCGCCCGCCACACCGCCCCCTGGCGGTTGGCGTCAAAACCCCCGGCCCAGTCGGTGAAATACAACCTGCCGTCCGGTCCCCAGGCCATGCCGACGCCGCGCACCCCGGAGCTGACCACCCGGTCACCCACCATGCGGAACCCGGCGCCGTCCGGTTCCACCCGGAACGCGTTCATCCGACCGGCGGGGAATTGATTGACGAAAAAGTGGTCGGCGAACGCCTGGCCGAGCGCGGTGCCCGGATTGAAGGCAAATCCGGCCGGACCATCGACGTAGTCGCGGATCGAGGGAATCATGAACCCGGGCTGGCCGTCGCGCCGGGTGCGCCACCGGTCCTCGGCCATCCACGGATTGTAGGCGCTGCCCCGGTATTGGAAGTGGATCCGCCAGCCGTAGTCGGCCCCCTCGACCAGATAAAGGAAGCGCTCGCGCTCGCCGCTGAAGTCGGCGTCGTTGTCCACCCCGAACAGGTTGCCCCATTGGTCGAAGGCGATCTCCTGCACGTTGCGGGTGCCGCGGTTGAACACCTCGAAGCCGCTGCCGTCCGGTTCGGCCCGCAGCACCAGCCCCTCGTGCGGGTAGGCGAACACCCGGCCGTCGGCGGTCTCCACGTGCGCACCCTTGTCCCCCATGGTCCAGTAAATCCGCCCGTCCGGTCCCATGGTCAGGCCGTGCATGTCGTGCCCGGCGTAGGCGATGTGTACCGCGAACCCGTGCGCCAGCGATTCCCGCCGGTCGGCCACGCCGTCGCCGGTGGTGTCGGTCAGGCGCCACAAGTCCGGCGCGATGGTGGCGTAGACATCGCCGTCCCACCACTTGACCCCGGCGGCGATACCGGTGACCTCGGTGTTGAACCCGTCGGCGAACACCGTCAGCTCATCCGCGCGACCATCGCCATCGGTGTCGCGCAGGCGGAAGATCTTCTCGCTCGGCACAGTCATGTCGCGCCAGTCGACAAAGCCGTCCTCGTTGTGGTCGGCCAAGTCTCCCCAGGGTCGCGTGCGCCCTTGCTCCGGCAGCATGCGCCGCAGGAACCCGCGTCGTTCCTCCACCGACCGCAGACCCACCTCGTCGGGGATCCACTGGCGGAACTGGCGGATGTCGAGGTCCGCCACCTTGCGGCGCTGGCTGTGGGTGACATACACCGTGCCGTCCGGCGCCACCGACAAGGCCACCGGGTCCGGCACGTTGAGATCGCCGGTCCAGTTCTCCAGCTCAAGGGTGTCGGCCGCCAGCGGGCAGGCCGCACCGACGGCGAGCCAGGCCGCGACCGACATCCACGCGGCGGTGGCCGCCGGACCCCGGCCGCGGGAACATGCGCCGACCCCCGGGGCCGCCAGGGACCCGGCGCCGAACCTCCACCACCTCATCATTCTCATGGCGTAGACGATCGCGGCCCCGCCAGGCCGCTGCAAGCACCCTGGCGGACAAAAAACGCGGTTCCCGGTCGCTGCAGCCTTGGTTGATGCCGCCGTTTCGAAGGCAGCGCACCACCGGCGGCGGTCGGCCACCGCCGTCTCAGGCCTTCCAACCCATGATCCGGTCGAGCGCATCGGCGCTCTGGTGGATCAGTGCCTCGGGATAATGCTCCCACGGAAAGAAATACTCGAACGTCAGATAGCTGCGGTAACCGACCGCATCGAGCGCCTCCATCACCCCGGGCCAGTTGGTGGTGCCGTCGAGCAGCGGCCGGAACGAGTGGATCGAGTAGTCGAACATGCCCTGATGGAATTCCTTGAAGTGGATGTTGCGGATCCGCTCCCCGAGGATCGGCACCCAGTGCTCGGGGTGCTGGAAGATCATGATGTTGCCGGTGTCGAAGTGCACGTGCACATGGTCGCTGCCGAAGCTGTCGACAAAGTCGACCATCTCCATCGGACTGAGCAGGTAGCCGTTGAAGAAGATGTTCTCGATGTTGAGATGCACGCCGAGCCGCTCGGCGGTGGGGATCAACCGGCCCACCGCCTCGCGTGCGCGGCGGTCGCAGACGTCGTTCGGCACCGGCGTGTGGTCCTCGCGCCAGGGAATGTGAACCGCACCGGGCACCACCAGCAGGTTGTCGGTCCCCAGGTCGTGCGCCGCCTGCGTCATCGCGGCCGCCAGCTCCAGCCCCCGCGCCCGCTCGGCCTCGTCGTTGCTGGTCAGCGGATAGGGCCAGAACAGGAACGAACACAGGCCGCTGATTTCAATGCCCACCTTGTCCGCCAATTCGCGGATGGCCTTGAACTCGGCGGTGCCCGCCTTCGGCGAGATCTCGCTCTCGAGGTCGTAGTTCAATTCCACCGCATGATAACCGGCGTCGCGCGCCACCGTGAAACATTCCTCCAAGGTCATCCGCTCGGGATAGGGGAACGCCCACAGGTTGATCGACTTCTTCATGTCGTAGCGCTTGGGCGCGGTGCGCCGCGGATCGGGCGCGCCGGCCTC
>SKLO01000601.1 GCA_007123195.1 Verrucomicrobiales bacterium
CAATTCAGTTTGTTAAGGCTTCGTCCGCTCTGATCAGCGGCCTCGCGCAGACGCTGATGAAACTCCTGCGGCACGTCATCAGGGTGATGTTCATTGCGGCACCAGTATGACACCATTTTGATGGTGCGTAACGGGCAAGGTCTGGTCCGAATGGTGCTGTTGAGCGCCTCGTCCTCATTCTCGACGTGGCGGGGGTTGAGTTTTCCGTCGACCTGCCCGTTGATGCTGGGTCATGCCGTCCGTCGATGCCCCCGGCCCCACCGGTGCCGATCCGCCAGGGTCGCACCCGGACGGTGAGCCTGATTGGTTGCCCAAGCCGACGCCGGGGGTCACCACCAGGGAACGGGCTGGCACTGGGATTCAGGTCCAACGTTCCGGTGCGATGGCGCGCGGCGGCTGGATGACTTCAGTGCGCCGGGTGTTGGCGCTCGGTTTCGGGCGGGGGCGCCGGGCGTTGCTCGGGTCGCTGTATCCGGCGGTGTGCCCGGGGTGCAGCGGGCCGGCCGGGGTCGGGGACGGTCCTCCGGCGCTGTGCGACTCGTGCATGGACGAGCTGGAACCGGTGTCGACGCCCTATTGCCTGGTGTGTGGTGAACCGTTTCCGCTGCCGACGCCAGCCGGATTTCGCTGCGGCAACTGCCGCGGCCGGCGCATGCCCTTTGACTTCGCCATTGCCCCCTACGTCAGCGAGGACCTGTTGCTGGACCTGATCCACCGGTTCAAATACCAGCGCGACTGGCCGCTGCGGCAACCGCTCGCGCGACTGATGCTAGAGGTGCTTGAGGAGCCCCGGGTGGCCCGGTTGCTGGCGGGCGACCGCCGCTGCTGGCTGGTGCCGGTGCCGATCCACTGGCGGCGGGAACGGCGGCGAGGCTACAACCAGGCGGCCCTGCTGGCCTCGGCCCTCGGCGATCTGGCCGGGCTGCCGGTGGCATCCTGCCTGCGGCGCACCCGGGCCACCCCGAGCCAGGCAATGCTCAACCGCAGCGCCCGCGTTCGCAACCTGCGCGGAGCCTTTGCCCCGGTGACGTGGCCGTGGATCCGGACACCGAAGCCGGGCGACAACGTGTTGCTCATCGACGACGTGTTGACCACCGGCTCCACCGCCTCGGCTTGTGCGCGCCTGTTGAAACGACGCTTCAAGGTCGACAAGGTGGTTGTGATCACCGCCGCCCGCGGTTAGGATGAGGGCGCTTCCAACGCCATCATGTCCATTTTCAAGCGTCGCAGCATCCGGGATCTGGGTGAAAAAAAGAAAGACATGCCGGAGGGCTTGTGGATCAAGTGCCCGGCCTGCGGCGAGAGCCTGTATTTGCCCAAGCTCGAGAAAAACCTGCGCGTCTGCACCGAGTGCGGCTTCCACTTTTCGCTGGGCTCGGGCGAGCGCATCACCTCGGTGGTGGACGCCGGCAGCTTTGTCGAGGAGAACCGCGGCATCCGCACGGTGAACGCGCTCGGGTTCGATCGCTACGAGGAAAAGGTCGAAGGCTACCGCAAAAAGACCGGCCTGGAAGAAGCGGTGGTCACCGGCCGTGCCACCGTCGGCGGCCAGCCAATCCGGCTGGCAGTGATGGATTTCCGCTTCCTGGGGGCCAGCATGGGATCGGTGGTCGGCGAGAAAATCACCCGCGCCATTGAGGCCGCCACCCGCGAGCGCACGGCGGTGCTGGTGTTCTCGGCCTCGGGCGGCGCGCGCATGCACGAGGGTATCCTCAGCCTGATGCAGATGGCCAAGACCAGCGGCGCGCTGGCGCGCCACGGCGAGGCCGGCCTGCCCTACATCTCCATTTTGACCCATCCGACCACCGGCGGCGTCACCGCCAGTTTCGCCACCCTCGGCGACATCATCCTGGCCGAGCCCGGTTGCATGATCGGTTTCGCCGGGCCGCGGGTGGTCAAGGAAACCACCCATCAGGACCTGCCGCCGGGATTCCAGACCGCCGAGTTCATGAAGAAGCACGGATTGGTCGACACCATCGTGCATCGCCACGAGATGCGCGAACGGCTGATCCAGCTGCTCAACTACCTGATGCCGCCCCCGCCTGCGGGCCGGGACGCCACCCGCACCACCGTGGCGGTCGGGGCCGAGGCGGCGACGGGTAGCCACAGCGGCTCGGGACCGGAGTCCACCACCGCCTGATCCGGAGGTGAACCGGCACGTGGTCGACCAAGCTCTCGACGGCGGCTCGCCGCTCGATTGGCTCTACGGCCGCCTCGGAGGTGGCATCAAGCCGGGGCTGGAACGGGTGCGGTCTTTCCTCGCGGCCGCAGACATCGATCCTTCAGCCGCGCCACCGCGCTACCTGCACGTCGCCGGCACCAACGGCAAGGGCTCCGTGTGCGCCCTGTTGCACGCCCTGCTGCGCGCCCACGGCCAACGCGCCGGCCTGTTCACCTCGCCGCACCTGATCGAGTTCCGCGAGCGGTTCCGCATCGATGACGACGATGTCGATCCCGCAGTGCTCGACCGCGCCCTGGACGGCATGCGGCGGCTGGTGGAGGCCGGCGACCACGGGCATGGCCGCGCCGCCGGGGTGGAACCGACGTTTTTCGAGATCACCTTCGCCCTGGCGCTGCGGTTGTTTACCGACGCCGGGCTCCCTTGGGCGGTGCTGGAGACCGGCATGGGCGGGCGTCTTGACGCCACCAACGTCGTCGTGCCCAAGGTGACCGTGATCACCCCGGTGGCGCTCGATCACACCCGCTTTCTGGGCGACACGCTGGAATTGGTCGCGGCCGAGAAGGCCGGCATCATCAAACCCAGGGTGCCGGTGGTGTGTGCGCCGCAGCCGCCGCCGGCGATGGCGGTGATCGAGCGCGTGGCACGGGAGCGCCGGTCGCCGCTGATTCTGGTGGACGAAGCTTGGCCGCAAGCCCGTCCGCTGGCTCTGATCGGAGAGCATCAGCGGTTCAATGCCGCGTTGGCGGTGGCCGCTCTGCGGGCCGCAGGCATCGAACCGGATCCGGTCGCAGTCGATCGTGCCTTGGCCGGGGTGCGCTGGCCGGCACGGTTCCAGCGGCTGCCGACCCATCCGCCGCTGGTCATAGATGGCGCCCACAATCCCCATGCCATGGCCCAACTCGTCGCCACCTGGCGCCGTGAGTTTCCCGGTCGTTCCGCCACCGTCTTGCTGGGGGTGGTGGCGGACAAGGACATCGCGCCCATGGTGGCCGCGCTGCGGGACATCGCCGGGCGCTGGGTGATCAGCCAACCGCCGCCGCCGCGCGGCCTGGCTGCCGTCGCCTTGGCCGACCTGGTGTGCCAGCTGACCTGCGACTCCCCCGGGCTGCCGTCGGGGGAGGGGTCCGGACCGAGGATCCAGGTGGAGCCGGACGTGGAGCGTGCCATCGAACTCGCCCTGCGACCGACCATGGGCGGCGACCAGCCCGATCCCGTGCTGGCCACCGGGTCGTTGTTTTTTGCCGCCGACGTGCTCGGCTGGGCGCGCCGTCAACCTCCGTCCCGGCGCTGCAGCCTGCAGTAACCTCCCGGCCGCGTGCCAACCAAGGGACACAGGCCCGCCAACCGAGGACCACCGCCAACCAAGTGACACAAAACATTTCAGTTTCTTTTACGCACCCCCGCAACGGTGTCCAGAAGGCCGGTCTTCGACGTGAGCGGCGGCCGTTAGCGGCGGCCGACGGCGAGGGGTGAGCAGGGCAGTGCGAAAATCCGCGGCAGCCAGACTGCCCCCCACTCGCCCTGGCAATGCCGATCCGCCGCAAAAACGGCCCTCTCTACAAAGTGTCAGACACTTTGTATGTGATTGTGCTTGCGGGGTGTGGTGGGGGTGGTAGCATGGGGCATGAGACGTTCCAGATGGCTGGCGTGGCCGGCGAGCAGGGAGGGTTCAGCGGACAAACCGGCCGTTTACCATTGCATCAG
>SKLO01000406.1 GCA_007123195.1 Verrucomicrobiales bacterium
CGCGGCTGCCGCCTGTCGCCGCGCATCTTCAAGCCGCCGACCAACCACCGCGCAGCACGCCAACCCTTCGCCTCACCTCCCAAGTTGACGCCCCAACATTGGAATCGAAACTATCGCCGGGTATCGGCATTCAAATCTCCATCCGCCAGCCCCGCTTTGATTCCACAGGTCCTCCTCATGATTTCGCCATCGACTTCACGCCGCCCACCATCGTTCCCGGCGGCGCCCATGGCCGCGCTCGCCGGCCTGGGCCTGCTGCTCAGCTGGGCCGCCGCCGGACCGGTTGCCGCCCAGCCCGGCGCGGAGCGCGACGCGCTGCGGCCTTCGCCCGACGACGCCCTGTTCGACCGGGTCGATCGCAACGGCGACGGCGTCGTGACCCCTGACGAACTGCCCAACCCGCGCCTGTTCCAGCGGCTCGACCTCGACGGCGACGGCGTGATCACACTGGAGGAATACCGCCGGGCCGCCGCCTTGCTGGCCAGCCTGCGCGGCGGCTTGGAGCGCCGTCCGGACCCGCAGTCCGGCCACGGTGACGAGTCCTCAGCCACCGATGCCGGCAGCGCCACGGCCACCACCCCCGTAGCCTTGCCCGAACCCACCCGCGGTCCCGAGCCACGGCGCGCCGCCGAGGCCGGCATCGGCCGCATGATCGACGATCTGGAGTTCACCACCCTCGGCGGGCAAGCCCTGCGCCTGTCGCAGGTCATGGGGTCGCGCGGCGTGGTGATCGCCCTGACCAGCGCCACCTGCCCCCTGAGCCGGCGTTACCTGCCGAGCCTGGCGGCGTTGGAATCCGAACTGCGCGCGCACGATCTGGGGCTGCTGCTGGTCAACCCGTTCGGCAGTGAATCGGTCGACACGATCCGGGAACAACTCGAACCGCACGCGCTGCCGGCGCCCTACGTGCACGACCAGGACCAGCACATGAGCCGGGCGCTCGATGCCGCCAGCAGCACCGAGGTGTTCCTGCTCGATGCCCGCCGCACCCTCGTCTACCGCGGGGCGCTGGATGACCAATACGGCATCGACCACAGCCACGACCAGCCGCGGCGCCGGTTCCTGTGGGACGCGGTCGAGGCGCTGGCCCGCAATCAGGTGCCACGCGTGGCCGCCACCACCGCGCCCGGCTGCGAACTCGACCTCACCGTGCCGGCCGCCGGCCTGCCGACCGGCGATCAGGACGGTGCCGCACCCGTCACCTATCACCGCGACATTGCCCGCATCCTCCAGCAACACTGCGTCAGCTGCCATCGCGACGACGGCATCGCGCCCTTCCCCCTGACCAGCGCCGGGCAGGTCGCCGAGCGCGCCGGGGTAATCCGCCGGGTGGTTGGGGAGCAAACCATGCCGCCCTGGTTCGCCGCACCGCCGGACGACGGCAGCCCGTCGCCCTGGGGCAACGACCGGTCGTTGCCCGAGCGCGACAAGCAGCGCCTGCTGGCCTGGTTGAACTCGCCCGACCGCCCGCTCGGCGATCCCGACGACGCGCCGTTGCCACTGGCGTTTCCCGACGGCGGCTGGTCGATCGGCGAGCCGGACCAGGTGTTCAGCTTTGCCGAACCGGCGGAGGTCAAGGCCAGCGGCACCATGCCGTATGTCTATGTCAGCGTGGACACCGGCCTTGAGGAGGATCGCTGGGTCCAGGCCATCGAGATCCAGCCGGGCGCACCCGAGGTGGTGCATCACGTCCTGGTGTTCGCCCTGCCGCCGGACCCCGCCGACCGGCGCGGTGCCCGCCGGCGCGCCACCGGAGCGGGGGTCGGGGTGGACTACTGGGCCGGCTACGTGCCGGGCAACAGCAGCCGGATCTACGACGACGGCTTTGCCCGGCGGCTGCCAAGGGGGGCGCGGTTGGTGTTCCAGATGCACTACACGCCCAACGGCACCGCCACCACCGACACCACCCGCATCGGCCTGGTCTACGCCGACCACCCGCCGCGCCACGAGGTCCGCACCGCCAGCGTGCGCAACGGCCGCTTCCGCATCCCCCCCGGCGCCGAGCGGCATGAGGTGCGCGCCACCCTGCCCGTGCCGGCCGATGTCATGGTGCTCGGCTACATGCCGCACCACCACCTGCGGGCCGTCGCCAGCCGCTACGACCTGATTCACCCCGACGGCCGCCGCGAGCGGGTGCTCGACGTGCCCCGCTACGACTTCAACTGGCAGTTGTTCTATCAATACCAGCAGCCGCGGCCGGTGGCGGCAGGCAGCCGGGTAGAATTCACCGCCTGGTATGACAACAGTGCCGGCAACCCGGCCAACCCGAACCCTGCACAAACCGTGCGCTGGGGCGACCAGACCCACGACGAAATGCACCTCGGCTACATCGAGTATGTGATCGCCGGGGAGTGACCGGTGCGGCCGCCCAACGTGAAACGTGCGCGCGCTGCCATGCCGTCCAGCCCCGGTTGGTGTCCAACCTCGCCCGTCCCATGCCCGCCAGTAGATGGTCGGGCGCGTCTCATCGAAATATGATTGCCCCATCTGCTCACTGGTGGTAACATCAAAATGCTCCGCTCCTCCCTGGCCACCCGTCGGTCCATGAGCGAGCCCAAGCAATCGCCCGAGCCGGCAACGAATGCTGTATTCATTCCCACTTGGAAACCCCATCAACGACCGAACATGAAGCTGCCTGCGTTCTCCTTTTGTCTCATCATCACCCTGGTTTTGATGGCTGCGCATTCCGGTTCGGCCGCAGTGGCCCTGATCCCGGTTCAATCGATCACGGCGCATCATCGGGGCGACAACGATTCTCCCGGTGACGGCTCGCTGGTGCGACTGGTCAACGGAGCCGGGATCAACCAAGTGAATCCCAACGACATCAGCACCTGGACCCATGGCACCGGCTGGCAGAACGGCTGGCAGGGCGCGAACGGCTCTACCACCGTGCCCTTGGGCACCGGCTGGGTGGTACTCGACTTCGGGTCCGTGCAGACCTACATGGAATCGCTCTACCTCTGGAACGTCAATGAATCCACCGGCACGGTCGACAGGGGTGTGCAGGACTTCAATATCTGGTACGCCGATTCCCCCACCGTGGCGCCACCGCCTGCGACGACCACCCAGACTGCCTACGATTTCAACAGCGGTGGCTGGACCCAGCTGGGGGGCACCAACACTCTGGCCCAGGGTGTGGGCAACGCGCCGATCCTGCCCAGCGGGAGCTTCGATCTCACCGGAATCCCTTCGGCCCAGTATATCGGCCTGGAATTTCTCTCAAACTACGGCAGCACGTTTCGCGTGGGACTGGCCGAGATCGCCGTCACCGTGCCCGAGCCCGGTAGGGCCATCCTGCTGTTTCTGGGCGCCGCCGGCCTCGTGCTGCGGCGTCGGCGGTAGCCAATCCGGCCAGCCAACCTGCGCCGGGGCCGGGTCGGGTCGAGGGTGATTTTCCGTGGGGCCGCCTGAATCGGCACCGCACCATGCCCCGGAGACCCGAACAGACTCAGAAATCCTGATTGCTGCTCTACGATGGGCTACAGGGCGGCCAACTCGGCGAGCACTCTTCGGTAGACTTCCACCGAGATGCGGAATCCGTGGCTTGACACCAAGTTGTCGATGTGGAGGCGGGTCTCTTCGCCGGTCAGCCAGCCGGATCGCGCCACGCCAAAGAGCAGCCCCAGCGTGCCGATGACAGCGAGGCCTTCGGCCACGGCGATCCGCCGGAGGAGACCGGGCCAGCTAGGCCGGCGAGATCTTACCAGTCGAGGTCTTGATGAGATCAGCGCCCGCCGCCATCGCCACCTGTCAGCTTGACCGGCGGCCGGCGCTTCTCTAGGAAGATGCAATGTGTCAACCGTCCCCCCCCGGAGCCGCGCGCGGAATCCTGACTGCATGGTTCTTGCTCCTGCTGCTGGGCTCGTTCATTTGGCAGCCCGGTCA
>SKLO01000424.1 GCA_007123195.1 Verrucomicrobiales bacterium
AGGCGACGCCATCATCAGTGGCACGTCGCCCGAAGCCGCGCAGGGCAACGGCAACGCCGGCCTGATTGGCACCAGTGTGAACCTCGAAGCAGGCGGCGAGGTCAGCATCACCGGCCTCGGTGGCGGCGGGTTCAACAGCAACTTCGGCCTGCAACTGGTCAACGCCACTGTGGCAGCCAATGGCGGCGGTCTTGCACTCAGCGGCGAAGCGCGCGGCCTTGGCAACAACAACCGCGGCACCTGGCTCAACCGGGTGACCGCCACCACTTCAGGCGACACCACCATCAGCGGCGTGTCGCACGAAGCCGCGCAGGGCAACGGCAACGCCGGGCTGATTGGCACCAGTGTGGGCCTTGAAGCCGGCGGTGAGGTCAGCATCACCGGCACCGGTGGCGGCGGTGTGCATAGCAACACCGGCCTGCAACTGGTGGCCGCCACCCTTATTGCGAACGACGGCCCGATCGTGCTTGCCGGCGAAGCGCACGGCCTTGGCAGCAACAACCGCGGCCTGCTGCTCGATCGCGTGACCGCCGAGGCCAGCGGCGATGTCACCATGACCGGCGCCAGCGCCGCCACCGCCGCCGGCAGCGGCAACACCGGACTGCTGGCCAGTCGATTGACCCTGGCAGCCGGCGGCGACGCCACCCTGACCGGCACCGGCGGCGGTGGCACCAACAACAACCTGGGCGTGCAACTGAGCCTCACCAATCTGGTCGCCACCGGCAGCGTCAGCGTCACCGGCGAGGCACGAGGTGCCGGCAACAGCAACCGCGGCGTCCTGCTCAACCGGGTGACCGCCGAAGCTGGCGGCACCGTGTCCCTCGCAGGGGCCGCCCTCGAGTCCGCGCAAGGCAGCGGCAACGCCGGTCTGTTGGGATCGATCCTGACCATCGAGGCCGGCGGGAATGTGAACCTGTCAGGCACGGCCGGCGGCGGGGTCAGCAACAACACCGGCATCCAGCTGGCGTCGACCACCATCGACAGCCACACCGGCGGCCTCACGATGACGGGCCTGGCGCGCGGTGCCGGCAGCAACAACCGCGGCGTGTTCCTCAACCTCGTGACCGCCGACATCGACGGTGCCGCCGTCATCACCGCCCAGGGCTCGGCCGAGGGCCAGGGCAACAGCAACACCGGCCTGCTTGCCGACCGCTTCATCCTGCAGACCGGCGGTGACCAAACCATGCACGGCGTCAGCGGCCGCGGCCTCAACGCCAACCAGGGCGTGCGCCTCAGCCGCAGCACCCTGGTGGCCGGCGGCGAGCTTGAGATCGACGGCCAATCGGTCACCGAACTGCCCGAAGCGCGGCTCGACAACATCGGCGTGTTCCTGACCGGTGGCACCACCCTGAGCGCCGTCGCGGGCAGTGTTAGCGGCGCCGGCGGCGAGGGCATCGACCGCAACCACGGCATCTTCGCTTTTGGCAACACCACCCTCATCGGCCTCACCCCCGCCGACTTCACCGGCACCGCCGGCCTGGGCCCCAACAGCCTCGACCGCGCCGGCAGCCTGTTCCCGTAAGGCGGGTGATGCTTTCGATGAAAACTCCACTGATCACCCCGCACCTTCCCACTGTCCAAGCTGCCAAACCTCCTGGCCGCAACGACTTCGCAAGCTGAGCGCCAAAGGCGTGCCCCATACCAGCGTGGGACAACGCCCGGGTCTCCCGGCCAAACCTGATCCAAGGGCTGAAGGCCCGCCTCATGGCAGCCATGCGTTCATGCAGCGTGGGTCGATCCACTCCGGAGGGGTTGTGGATAATGGCTTGTTGAACGGAGCTGTGAGGCAAGCTCACCAGCTATCTTTGGGGATGGTTTGGTTGCTTATCCTGGCGGTTCGGGGTCCGGCTCCCGTTCGAAGCTAATGTGCTGCCGCCGAAATATCTGCACAAAATATGGCCCTTTTTTTGAAAATGGGTCGCGTTGCTCCCTGGGCTTGAAGACCGCCGCCTGCTTATTCAACTTCTGCGTTGCTTATCCCGCCTTCGCCTTGGCTTCCTCCTTCGCCGACGCTATGGCGGACAAGTCGGCGGACAAGCCCGCCTTGAATTTGGAAAAGTTTGCTGGCGGATTTGGCACACCTATTTCGGAGACAGCACAGTAAGGCCGGCCTCAGGCGCGTCGGTGGGGTTCGGCCGGGCGCGAATCTGGCGATTCTGTCATATGCCGGTGGCCGGCTGCTGTGCGAGGTTGGGCGCCATGAGGATGTTGGGTTCGAGCTGGTGTGGTTCATTGCCGGAACGGTCCGGGTTGGACGGGTTGGCTGGCTGGGCGCCGTGCGGACGGACCGGGTTCGGCGAACCGCAGCGGCCGGTGGAGGCGCCGGGCAGGGCGTTGCTGCCGATACTGGTGGCGTGGCTGACGGCCTGCGGGTGGCTGGCGGGGGAGGCTCGTGCCGATGGGGCCCCGGCTGCCGTTGGTCCGCGGCGGGTGGTGGTGATCGTGGCGGCGGAGGTTTCGCCCGACGTGCTGTCGACGCATGGGCAGTCGTTGCTGCGCACGCCCCGGCTCGACCGCCTGCGCGATGACAGTGTTCGGTTCACCAATTTTCACGCCAGCCGCGGGGGTTCGTTGACCAAGGCGGCGCTGCTGACCGGAGGCGATGCGGCCCGCGCCGGAGTCGTGCACACGATGGGCGGTCGTTCCATGATGCGGGAGGGAGAGGTGACAGTTGCCGAACGACTGCAGCGGGAAGGTTGGGTCACCGGATGGTTCGGGCTGTGGCAGTTGGGCGACAGCTTCCCGCACCGGCCGATGGACCGGGGATTCGGGGAGGTGGTCTGGCACGCGGGCGGCGGGCTCGGCCATGCCCCTGATGCGTGGAACAACAATGGCATCGACAGCTATTATAGGCACGACGACGAGTGGTTTCTCGGTCATGGGCACAGTATCGATGTGATCTTTGACCAGGCGTCGGCGTTTTTGGGGCAGGCTGGGGCGCCGGACCGGCGGCAGCTGGTGTGGATCAGTCCTTCAGCGTTGCAACCGCCGTGGCACGCGTTGGAGGAGGATGCGAGACGGTTTCTCGAGGCGGGGTTGGAGCCCGGCGAGGCTCACCGGTTGGGGGTGGTGGAACGCTTTGACCGCCGCCTTGGCCAATGGCTCGACCGGCTCGACGAATCGGGCTCGGGTGATGATACCCTGATGTGGCTCATCACGGGACCTGAGTCTGGTCCCGAAGGCGCGCCCTATGGCGATCGCACGCCCGCTGCGGCCGGCCGCGGCCACCAGTTTGTGCGCTGGCCGCGGGGCGGGATAGGCGGCGGGCGCGACACCGGAGTGGTGGCGGCGCCGATGGATTTGGTGCCGACGGTGCTGGAGCTGTGCGGCCGTCCGCTGACGGCGGCGGCGGCGGGCGGGGAGGGGATGAGTCTGGTCCCCTGGCTGCGTGGCGCTGACGACGAGGTCGGGCCGGAGGCCCTTGAGGTGGCCCGCAACCGGGTGGTGATTCTGCCGGCACCCGTTACTGATCCGGCGGTGGACGGGGTGGGATCGGTGGTGCTGCAAGGCAACTGGCGACTGGATGACGGGGTCCGGTTGTCCGCCCTGGACGGCTCCGGGGAGGGGGTGGATCTCAGCGCCGCAGGGCCGGACTCTTCAGCGGTGGTCGCGCGCCTGCAGGCGGCCTGGAGGCGGTGGCGGGCGGCCCTGGTGGAGGAGGGGGCGCTTGAGCCGGTTCGCCTGGTGCTGGGCGCGGACGAGCAACCCCGGGTGGTGCTGTGCGCCCATGATTGGTGGGTGGACGAGGGGTGCCTGCCGCCCTGGAACCAACGCCACATTCGCCGGCTGGAACAGGCTTGCAGTGGGTTTTGGGAGGTGCGGTTCGAGCGGGCCGGCCGCTACCGGCTGGAACTGCGGCGCTGGCCGGATGAGGTGCCG
>SKLO01000599.1 GCA_007123195.1 Verrucomicrobiales bacterium
GCCCACACCCGCCACACCAACGGCAACAACAGCAGCCCTGACAGCAACAGCACGGCGTCCAGCAGCCCGAACAGCGCCAGTCGCGCGCGCCAGTGCGCCGTCCCCTCGTCGAGCATGGCAGCGACCGCCGCTTCGTCGGATCCGGCTTGACCCGCGGTCAACTCCTCCAGGGCTGTCAGTCGCCACCACGCCGTCCGCGGTGCCTCTCCGGTCGATGGCGACGGCAACCGTTCCAGTTGCCGGGCCAGTTCATCATCGGTCCCGCCCGGATCGGCAGCGGCGGCGGTCGCGAACCCCGGCCGCCCGGCCAGCCACAACCGCGCCAGGGCCAGGTCGCTGCCCGCCGCAGGCTCGGGTTGGTGGCCGAGTGCCAGCCCCAGCCACTCGCTGGCGCGCCGGTCGTCGCCCAACAGGTGCGCGCCGGCCGCCGCCGCCGCCAGCCCGGAGGTCGTGAGCCCGTGCTCCACCGCCTCGTCCAGCAGCCCCAGCAGTTGCTCCTCGGCACTGTAACTGGTCCACACCCCGCGCCACCACCAGGCCAGCAACCGCGCCGGCCAGCCCGCAACCCTGTCCTCCGAGGGTTCCAGCGATTGCAGGATCCACAGCGACCGACCGGTGAAATGCAGCGCCACCTCCTCGTTCCATGACACCTCCGCAGCCGGCGACGCGGGGCCGTGTCCCCAGTCGGTCACGCCGGGCACGGGTTCATGCCACGGCATCCAGTTCAAGGCCGCCCACACCAGGGTCCCAAGTCCGATCGCCCATAGCGGCAACCGCCGCGGGCGACGCAAAGGAGAGACGATCATCGACGCGATCCTCGCCCCGCCTGGACCGGCTGACAACTTCAACTCCCGCAGGTTGCAACCGGGCATGCCCCGCCCTATCAAGGTTGCCGCCGGTTGGAACCTCGCCCGGAACCCGGCCGGCTCCCCGACGGACATGGCCAACGCCAGCCCGGGCGCCGGATCGTATTCCCTCGACCATGAACGTGCTCTTGTTACCCCTCGGCAGCGCCGGCGACGTGCTGCCGTTCATCTGGCTCGGACGCCGGCTCAGGGAGCGCGGGCACCGCATCGTGATGATCACCTCCTGCCCGTTCGCCGACGCCGCCGGGCGCGCCGGGTTCGATTTCCTGCCGCTGGACGAGGAGGGCGACTACGAGCGCCTGATCGCCGATCCGAAAGTTTGGAAGCTGTTCACCGGCACCGCCGAGGTGTTCCGCTTCGCCGGTCAGGCGACGGAAATGATGGCATCGAGGATCGAGCAACTGTTGGCCCGCGACCAGCGTCCCGACCTGATGCTGGCCTCCAGCATGGGCTATGGCGCGCGCCTGATGCGCGAACTCCACGGCATCCCGCTGGTCAACACCCACCTGCAACCCGCGGTGATGGTCAGCGCCCACGAACCGCCGGTGCTGTTTCCCGGGATGGAGGGCTTCCGCCGCTGGCCGTTGTTCCTCAGGCGCGCCCTGCTGCGCGGCCCCAACCCGGCCGACCTGCTGGCCGGACCAGCCATCCGCCGCGCCTGCCACGCCCGCGGCGTCAAGCCGCCACGACGCCCGTTCTGGCAGTGGTCGCACTCGCCCGACGGCGCCCTGGCCTTGTTTCCATCCTGGTTCGCCGCCCCCCAGCCCGACTGGCCCGAACCCCTGTGGCAATGGGATTTCCCGCTCGAGGACCTGGCCGATCAACAACCCCTCGAAGCGGATTTGCAGCGGTTTCTCGACGCCGGCGACAAGCCGTTCGTGTTCACCCCCGGCAGCGCCAATGTGCACGGACGCAGGTTCTTCGCCGTCGCCGCCGAGGCGGTCGCACAACTCGGACGCCGCGCCGTGTTCGTCACCCGCGATCCCGGTCAAACACCGCCCAATGCCGGCGACCACGTCTTCACCGCCGCCTGGGCCCCGTTCTCCACCCTGCTCCAGCACGCCGCCGGCTTCATCCACCACGGCGGCATCGGCACCATGAGCCAGGGCTTCGCCGCCGCCGTGCCGCAGCTGATCATGCCAATGGCCCACGACCAGCCCGACAACGCCTGGCGCTTGCGCCAGCTCGACGCCGGCCTCAGCCTGCCGCCGAAACGGTTCACCGTCGACCGCGTGGTCCACGCGCTGCGGCAGCTGCTCGACAACGACACCATCCGCGCCGGCACCGCCGCCTGCGCCCGGCGCTGCCGCCAGCGCCAACCGGTCGAGCCGCTGCTCGCCTGGCTCGAGGCCGCGGCCGCGCGCGACCGCAAGCCTTGACTTGACAGGCCGCGGCGCCCGCGGATTTAATGCACGGTCTGGTCAACCCGGCGCCGAGCATGTCACCGTTCCCCCGATTTCAAGACCGGCACCACAGGGCCGCATCGAAGCAGATCGCAAGGGCGGGCGCCGCCCTGGCCGCCCTGGCCATCAGCGCGCTCACCACCGGCTGCAACGACCACCCCGGTCCCTCCGCCCCGTCCCCTGCCGACGAATCACCGGAGCACACCGGAACACCGGAGCACGCCGAACCAACTGATCGCGCCGCCGCTGTAATCACCGGTCGCAAAGCCCCCCAGCCTGCCGGGCCATCGCCGGACAACGCCGCCGCGCCCACGCCGGATTCCGCCCCCGAACCACTGCCCCCCCCGCCGCGGATCGTTCCCCCGCCGCGACCCGACCCGCTGCCGCCACCCACCGTGACCACACCCACCAGCGATCGATCCATCGAAGTCCGCCGCCGCCAGCAACCCCTGTTGCAGCCCCGCGTCGAGGCCCTGGGATGCCCCTGGGGCAGCCCGGTGTTCCTGCAGGTGTTCAAGCACGGCAGCGAACTCGAATTATGGCTGCAACTCCCCGGCGACGGCCCGTTCGTGTTGTTTCAGACCTACCACGTGCTGGCCTGGTCGGGCGGCCTTGGCCCCAAGCAAAAAGAGGGCGACCGCCAGGCACCCGAAGGCTTCTACTCGGTCGGACCTTCCCAGCTCAATCCCAACAGCCGCTTCCACTTGTCGTTCAACCTCGGCTACCCCAACGAGTTCGACCGCCATCACAACCGCACCGGCAGTTTCCTGATGATTCATGGCTCCAACCAGTCGATCGGCTGCTACGCCGTCGGTGACCCTGCCATTGAACAAATCTACACCCTGGTCGACGCCGCTCTCAGGCACGGCCAGCCGGCGGTGCCGGTGCACTGCCACCCGTTCCGCTACGACGACGAGGCCATGGCCGTGATCCATCGCATGTCCGACTGGAAACCGTTCTGGGACCAGCTCAAACCCGCGTGGCAGTGGTTCGAACAACACCGCCAGCCGGCCGTGATGGTGGTGCGCGACGGGACTTACCAGCCACAGAGCGGATACGAGATCCGCGACATGGACATGAGCCCCCAACCAACGGGCCTCACCGCGATCCCCGCGGATGAAGCCGCAGCTGCAAACCGCCCAGCCGCCCGGTGAACGCTGATTCACGCGGGTAATCCGCCACCGGATCAACCGCATCGTGCCCACCCGCGAGTGGAAGGGCCGGCGTGGCCGCCAGCGGCCCCGCGGTGTCGGCCTCGATCACCACCTCCTCGCCAAGCCGCAAGGTCAGCCGACCGTCCCCGGCCAGCGACAGCGCCAGGTCATGAGGCGCGTCCGGCACAGCATCGACCTCGCCCTCGACCACCTCCAGCCGACCGCCCCGGCGCAGCGCCACCGCGGGCGCGCCGGACTCGGGATCAATGTAAACCGACCACCCATGGGTCAGCCCGCCCTGGGCGGCCATCACCCCGCGGCCGGGTTCCTCAACGCGCACGCGCAGATCAAACCCGCGCCCGGCGATGTCGGGGCTGCCCTCGTTCAACACCTGGCCCTGCGCGAAGGCAAACTCGTTGCGCCCGGCATCGACGCGGGCGCTGCGCCGCGAC
>SKLO01000081.1 GCA_007123195.1 Verrucomicrobiales bacterium
ACAGCCGGCCTGACCAACCGCCCGCCTCGAGCCTCATCTTCACCGACATCCCTCACTGATCCCTGATCCCCATGCACCCATCCACCATGCCCACCACACCAACGCCGATCCCAGTCCGCCGCCTGTCCGTGTCCGCCCGCTCCCTCGCCCGGCGATGGTCCACCATCCCGTTTCGCACCGCCGCCGCGGTGGCGTGCGCGGCCTTGGCCTTCACCATCGCCTGGCCGGCCGCGGCCGAAGACGACATCGCCGCCGGCCCCTCGGAGCGGGAGCGACCGAACTTCGTTCTCGTCCTGGCCGACGACCAGGGCTACGGCGACATGGGTTACACCGGGCATCCGCACGTGATCACGCCGAACTTCGACGCCATGGCCGTCAACGCGCTCCGGTTCGACCGGTTCCACGCCGCCGCCCCGGTTTGCTCGCCCACCCGCGGCAGCCTGCTCACCGGTCGCAACCCGAACCGCTTCGGCTGCCACAGCTGGGGCCACACCCTGCGCCCCGGCGAGATCACCTTTGCCATGGTGCTGCGCGACGCCGGCTACCACACCGGTCACTTCGGCAAGTGGCACATCGGCTCGGTGCTGCCCGAGGGCGGCGCCAACCCGGGCCAGTTCGGTTTTGACCGCTGGATCTCGGCGCCCAATTTTTACGAGAACAATCCCACCTTGTCCGACCAGGGCACCGCCACCGCCTACGAGGGCGAAAGCTCCCTGCTGACGATGGAACTGGCGCTCGAATGGATCGAAGGCCTGATCGCCGACGCCGACAACGGTCAACCGGCGCCGTTCGTCGCCGTGGTCTGGTTCGGCTCCCCCCACACCCCGTGGATCTCGGCCGAGGAATTCCTCCAGCCCTACCTCGACCCCGACCTCGGTCTGAGCCCGCAGCAGGCCCATTTCCTCGGTGAAGTCACCGGCATGGACGCCGCCATGGGCCTGCTCAACGAGCGGCTTGAACAACTCGGCCTGCTGGACAACACCGTGGTCTGGTACACCAGCGACAACGGCGCCTTGCCGAATGTCGGCAGCGCCGGCCCCTACCGCGGCAAGAAGGGATCGATCTGGCAGGGCGGCCTGCGGGTGCCGGCGCTGTTGCAATGGCCGGCCGTGATCCGCGAGGGCGCGGTCATCGACCTGCCCGCCACCACCAACGACTTCTACCCGACCCTGCTCGATCTGGCCGGGGTGGAACCACCGGAGTCGCAACCGGAACTCGACGGCCTCAGTCTCGCGCCCTGGATTCTCGACCCCTCGCAGCCGGCCGAACGCGCGCGCGGTCTCGGTTTCTGGCAAATTCCGTCCCAAGGCGTGCGCACCCCGAGCGAGCAGATGATGACCGCGCTGCTGGAAGCCGGCAACGACGTCGAAGCGCTCGACGACAACCTGCAGTTCATGCACCTGCGCCCGGACGTCGGCCAAGTCGACCGCAGCCGCCCGGCCGCCTTCCGCCGCGGCCACGCCGCCTGGATCGACGGCCCGTGGAAGCTGCACCGCATCGTCGACGGCGACGACGAGCGGTGGCAGTTGTTCCATCTGGAGCAGGATCCCGGCGAGACCGAAGACCTCGGCGTCGACCATCCCGAGCGGGTCGAGGCCATGCGCCGGGACCTCGAGGCCTGGCAAGCCGCCGTTATCCACGACCTCAACCATCCGCGTGACTGAGTCTGCGCTCCCGTCCCCGGGGACTCCAGCTGTGGCCGACCAGTTTTCGCCGCCCTTGTGATCACAATTGTGATCACTTTCACGGGCGCCCGATCTACATGGGGACAGCCAATATATGGCCCAACCACTCCGGGCATTGACCCCGGTCGCCGGATCCGTCAGGATGACGATCGACCGCCCGGGCGCGGCGCGGCATGACCTGTGCTCCTTCGACGATGGCGGGGTCGAGACCGTCTTCGCCCGCCCGATCAAACAAATCCCCCGCGACCTCAGCGGTCGCCGGGCGTTGCTATTGCAAGCTCGATGCAGCCGTCCACCTGTCACGCAACCAAACCAACCGCCTCCGGTGGCGGACCAACCGCCTCCGGTGGCGGACCAGATCCCGCGCTCGGCTGGCGCCCCTGGACCGGGAGCCGGATGCGGCACGGCGGCCGCGGTGGCTTTGCGGCTGCCAAGGCTGGCATGGCCGGTCCATTGCAGGGACGGCGATCGGGGCGATGGATCCTGGCGGCCCTGACCGTCGCCACGGCCGGTGCATGGCTGGCCCCGCCGGCGCCGGATTCGCAAAGCTTCGCGCCGGGGTGGCCATGGCCGTTCCAGCCGGCCGGCGCGGTCGCCCAGTCGGACCTTCAGCTGCTGCGCGGCGGGTTGTTGGAATACGGCGAGGCGCTGGCGCAGGCCATCCGGTCGGAGACCGAGGCCGCGCGCTACGAGCGGGCGGCGATGCTGGCCGAGCGGCTGGACGAACTGCAACTCGGCGTCGCCGCGCTGCCGGCACTGGTGGCCGCGGCCGAGGCCGAATGGCAGGCCGGTCGCTGGCAACAGGCGATCGACCGGGTCGAGCGCGCGCTGGCGGACGCGCCCGGCGACCTCGACCTGCTGCTGCGCAGCGCGATGTGGCACCTGGACACCGGCGACCGCGAGGCGGCGGATGAGCGGCTGCGCCGGTTCAACGCCGCCGCGCGCGAGCTGCCGGCCGATCAGCGCACGGCGGCGCGGCTGGTCACGCTCGGACGCGGGGCGCTGATGCTCGGCGCCGACGCCCAGCGGGTGCTGCGGGTGTATTTTGAACCCGCCCGCCAGGCGGACGACGCACCGATCGATGCCTGGCTGGCGATCGGCGAACTGGCGCTGGACAAGCACGACTACGCCCGTGCGGCGCGCGCCTACGAGGAGGGCATCCAGCGCTTCGGTTCGCGTCCGCCACTGCTGGTGGGCCTGGCGCGGGCGCTGATGCCCAGCCAGCGCGGCGCCGCGCGCGACCGATTGGAGTCGGCCCTGATGCGGGCGCCCATGCTGCCGGAAGCACGAGTGCTGCGGGCGCGCCTGTCGATCGACGAGGAATTCTACCAGGCCGCCGGAACCGACCTTGAGGCGGCGCTGACGCAAGTGGACGACCATCCGCACGCGCGCGCCCTGCTGGCGGCGCTGGCGGAGCTGCGCGGCGAGCACCAGCAGGCTGCGGCCGAGCGCGAGCAGGCGCTGGGCCGGCATGCCGGGGATCCGCGGGTCGATTGGTGGATCGGTCAGGTGCTGGCAAGAAAATACCGCTTCGCCGAAGCCGCCGCCCGCCAACGCCAGGCGCTGGAACTCGATCCCGACTTCACGCCCGCCAAACTCGAGCTGGCGCAGAACCTGATGCGGCTCGGCCTTGAGGACGAGGCCTGGCAATGGGCGGAACAGGCGCGCGAGGAGGATCCCTACAGCGTGGTGGCGCTGAACCTCAACCGGCTGCGCGAGGTGGTCGACGGCTTCGACGAGGTCGCCACCGAGCATTTCCGGGTCAAGATGGATCCGCGCGAGATGGAGGTTTACGGCGACCGCGTGATCGAGTTGCTGGAGCTTGGCATGGAACAGCTGGGAGCAAAATACGGCCTCCAGCTGCAGCAGCCGGTGCTGGTGGAGTTCTACCCAAGGCAGCAGGATTTCGCCGTGCGCACCTTCGGCGTGCCCGGCGGGGCCGGCATCCTGGGCGCGTGCTTCGGCGGGGTGGTGACCATGAACAGCCCCGGCGGTCTCGGGGCAGGCACCAGCAACTGGGAAAGCACCCTGTGGCACGAGTTCTGTCACGTGGTCACCCTGACCGTCACCCGCAACCGCATGCCGCGCTGGCTCAGCGAGGGCATCAGCGTCTACGAGGAGCGCCAGCAGAATCCCGGCTGGGGCCAGCGCATGGCGGTGCATCACCGGGGCGCCATCCTCAACGAGG
>SKLO01000483.1 GCA_007123195.1 Verrucomicrobiales bacterium
CCTCGTTCAGGGCCGGCCCGCTGGCAGCACACTGCCGGCCGCGACATCTGGTGTCGCGGTCGCGGCCGCGACACCAGATGTCGGAAGGGTTTGGTGCGGGGCCGGCTGCCGGCGGCGAAGCACCGCAGTCACGCCCGAGCTTGACGGCGGTGGCGATCCCGCGGTAATTTTCCTGGCATGAGTTCCTTCCCCATGCCCTTCCCCATGCCCTTCCCCATGCCCCGCTGGCCCCGGGCGATCACAACCGACCGCGGCGTGAGGTCTGCGCTGGCCGCCGGCGCGACCGGCCCTGAGGATTACCGGCACGCGGGATCCGCCGCCGTTGGGTGGCTGGCGGGCCGCCCGTTCGTGGGCCGGTTGGCCACGGTGTTGTCGCTGCTGGTCACTGGCCTGCTGCTGCTCCCCACCATCCGGGCCGAAACCGACACCACCGTCCCGCAGGGCACCGGGGCCGGCTTGACCGCCGACGCCGGCGAGCTGGAAGAGGACGGGGTAGGCCAGCGCAACGACATCGGCGAGCGGGCTCTGGACCTGTTGATGCGGGAGCAGTTCGCGGAACTGAACCGCTGGGTTGACGACAGCCGCCAGCAGAACCGGGTGCTCGCCTGCGGCACGCGTGAATTGCACTGGATCTTTCTCGGGCTCGATCCGGGCTGGCATCCGAGCGGCACCCGGCGGGTGACCGAGGACGATGTCAACAAGCGGCTGGACAAGGTGCGCGTGTGGGCCGCGAGCGAGCATGATTCACTCAACCGGCGGGTGGCCGAGGCAGCCTTGTTGCGCACGCTCGCCCGGGTGAATTCCAGCAGCTTCTGGCGCGAGCGGGCCGACGCCGCCCTTGCAGACCTGCGCGACGGCGACGGCCGTTTTTCATGCCCGCACATGTATTACGTCGGCGTCACCCTGGCCGCTCAAAAGGGGGATTTCAACCGGGTTGCGGAGGAATTCCATAACCTGCTTGAGCAGGACACCGGCGACCAGTTCATGCTGCGCCGGGTGGCCTGGGAAGTGGCGGTCCTCAACCGGCGGACGTTTCAAGCCACGGCGCTTGAACAATGGGTGGATTCCCTGATCCGGCGGCATCCTGACCTGGCCGGCTCCGGGGCTCTTGCGCACGCCATTTGTGAGGCATCCGACGCGACGTTTTTGCATGCGTTCTTCGAGGCCGGAAAGTTCGAGTGGCCGAAGTTGCGCGAGTCCTATGCCGAGTTGTTGCAACACCACCCGAACTCGCGCTTCCACTGGAACCGCTACGCAAGGTTTGCCAGCTTGATGGGTGATCGGGAGGCCGCGGCGGAGGCTTTTGCCAGGCTCGACGGACAGTTCGACCATCTCACTTGGGGACACTGGAGCGGGCACACCATCGCGGATCCTTACAGTCGCTGGGCACTGGAAGCGGACGGGCGCCACGTCCAGATGCAGCCGGTGCAACAGCTTGAGCTTCACCAAGCGCACTTCGAGAACATCGCCCAGGCAATCGCCGTGGCGCCGGACCGCGACGTAGTGGCAGTGGCCTTTGGCGTGAACAAGGTGGCGCTGTGGTCGCTGGAAACCTTCGAATTGCTCGATCAACTGGAGATCGAAGAAGCGGCCAACGACTTCCAACTGCAGTCCTGCGCATGGTCGCACGACGGCACCCTGCTGCTGGTCTCAAGCTGGGGCGTGCCCGACAACCGGCGCGGACCTGGTTATGTCCACTTCATCGATTGCGCAGACGAGAACTTCATCGGTTACACGCGCCGCGAGCTGGCCACCCTGCCGTTCAAGATTCAGTTCGGCGGCACAAGGGACGACGGCCAGATTGTCATGAGCATGCTGTCTCCGGCACGGGGACAGCCGTTGCCGTTGTTCCGCTTCTTCCGGCGCGACGGCGACTGGCAGCTCCAACGCATGGCCCTGTCCCGCGGCCACATCGGCCATGGGATCGGCACCGACCACGGCGGCAACCACATCGCCGTGGCGGTCAGCACGAGCGAATTGCTGTATGCCCGGCGCAGCGCCAATGGCTGGGGCGAGCTGGGACGCCGCCCACTGAGTGGCAATGACGACCTGCTGCCGGCCCGGGTGGCGATGTCGGTCGATGGCGATTGGACCTACGTCGGCTGGAGTCACGCCGGACCCATCGGACCGGGCACCCTCGGCAAAGTCGACGTGCTGGCCAGCGGCGGCGAAGGCGAACCGGTCCAACTTGAGCACCCGGGTCCAATGGGTGTGATCGACGATGTCTCCACCAGCCCCGACGGCGCCATGGTGGCTGCCAGCAGCCGCGACGGCTGGAACCGCGTATGGAGCACGGCGGACGGCCGCCTCATCCGCGCCTGGCCCGGGCCGGAACCAGGTCGCGCATGGAGTCATGAGCTGGCCTGGACACGCGATTCACGGCTGCTGATCGACCGCGGCAACGCCCGCGGCATGGCCAGCGTGAGGTTATGGGATCCGCACAGCGAACCCGCGGCGGACGCCGCAGAGTAAGTGGAGCCGGGCGGAACCAGTTTGTCTCACGGCAGCGGATACAGCTTCACCTGGCGCTCGGGTGCCAGCGGGAGGTCGTCGCTCAGGCGGTTGAGGCGGACGAATTCGCGCCATTGCGCATCGGTCAGGGCGAACTGGTGACGCACGCGCTCATCCGGTTCGCCGGCGCCGCCGCTGGTCAGGCGCCACCAGCCGAGCGCGAGGCGCGGCACGTCGGCGGCGAACTGGTGGCCGCGGCGCTGCAGCCAGTGGCCGGCGGCGCGGGCGTCGCCGTTGCGCAGATGGAATTCCACCGCCCTGACCAACACCACGGGATCCACGCCGAGGCTCGATTCCAGATCCTCAAGGTAGGCTTCGAACAGCCGCCGGGCGAGGTCGGGGCGGCCCATGGATTCGAGGGTCTCGGGCAGGTTGGCGGAGAAGGCGGAGCCCGGATAGGGTCGCTGGAGGGAAGTTTCGGCCACGTCGTCGAGCGCCTCGACGCCCTGCAGCTCGACCAGCGCCGGCAGGAACAACGGCTCGCTCCAGATGCGCCCGCCATGGCCGGGATCGAGTTCGCGCCAGGCGGCCAGGGCGGCCTCCGGCATGCCGGCCCGGTGCAACGCGGTCACGGCCGCGGCCTTGACGTCCGGATAGATGGAAGGTGTGCGCGCCAGGGCCTGGCGCACGGGGGAATCGACCCGCGTGCCGGTGGCCGGCGCCAGCACGGTCAGCAGCAGGCCGGCCACGGCACTGCGCAGGTCCTCGGTCCCCGGCGAGGGCAACTGCTGCCGCAAGATCGGCACCAGCAAGGCCGCGGCCTCCGGATCGGTCCCGGCCCAGGTGCGCAGGGTTTCGGACAGGCGGAAGGCGTGCTCCTGGTCCCAGCCGGAATGTCCGACCACGTCCAGCGCCCGCAGCAGGTCGAGCACGCGGGCGGCGATCCATCCGGCGCGCGCCTCGGCCCCGGTGACCCCGAGCGCATCGAGCCCGTCCCCGCCTGCCAGCCGCAGGGCGGCGGCGAGGCGGCGCGCCAGTGCGTCGGTCAGGTAGAGCGGCTGCAGGTCAGGCACCCGGACCGCGGCGTCCAGCACGCGCACCGCGTCGGCCTCGCGCCCCTCGTCCAGCAGGCGGCTGCCGATGGTCTCCAACTGCATGAACGAGCCCTCGTCCATCGCCCGCCGCACCAGGCCGGTGAATTCGTCCTCACGCTGCAACAAGGAATACTGCAGCGCCAGCCACGCCATCGCCTGCTCGACCCGGTCGAACTCGTCCAGGTGCTCGTGCTGCAGCGCCTCTTCGACGCGCTCGAGCGCCTCCTGGTCGCGGCCGGCGAGCAACATGGCGGCGGCCCAGTCGGCCAGGTGGGCGTAATTGTCAGGCTGGAACCGCAGCAGGCGCTCGCGCACCTCGACCA
>SKLO01000099.1 GCA_007123195.1 Verrucomicrobiales bacterium
TCACCGATTCACCGATTCACCGATTCACCGATTCACCGATTCACCGATTCACCGATTCACCGATTCACCGATTCACCGACTCCCGACTCCCGACTCCCGACTCCTGACTCCTGACTCCTGAGCCATGGGGCTTTGCCATTGGCCCTTCATTGACAGAGCAGACAGGAATGTCTACTCCACTCTGCCTGCCGGCACTGACTCACCGATTCACCGATTCACCGATTCACCGACTCACCGACCCCCGACTCCTGTCCCCTGACGCTCCGCCCGCTACCGCCCGTTGAACCGGACCGGCTGCTCGATCCGGTAGTGATAAAAGCCGTCGACCGCCGGCGCCGAGGGATCGGTGGCGTGGTCGGGGATGGCGGGGTCGTTGGGGTCGAGGTAACGTTCGACCAGGTAATGCCCGCGGCGGTCGCCGTTGACGCGGTCCTCTCCGGGCACAAAGCGGTCGGCCGGGGTGCTGCGCGCCTTCTGGATCGACTGCACCCGGTAGTGGACGCGGTAGGTGTTGGAGCGCACCGTCAGGCGCGGCTGCAGGTTGGCGTAGGGCCGTTCGCGGCTGTTGTCTCCGGTCACGGCGTGGGCCTGCCAGAACGACTCCATCGCCGCCGCGGTGGGATTGTCAGGATGACCGGCCGGTACCAGGTGCACCTCGCAGATCTCGGTCGCCGTGCGGAACGCGCCGCCGGCGGCGAAGCGCTCCTCGAACTGGACCAGGGTGGCCTCGGGATCGATCGGGTAACGCACCTGCGGCAGCGCGCCGGAGCCCTTGTATTGGTTCGCCTGGTTGGTGCGCACCATCAGCATCTCCTCGGAGCGCAGCAGGCCGTGCAGGGCGGTGGCGCGGCGCAGGTGGGTGAATGGCAGGATCTGGTAGTTGAGGTTGATCTTGCCGGCGGTCGACCACGGCTCGCTGACCGCCCATGGTTCCACCACCGGCATCCAGAACAGGTCCATCCACAAATGGTCCGGCGGATCGGCCGCGCCCGGGTGGCCTGACTGGGGACGGAACAGCAGGGTGCGCCAGGGCGAGCCGGCGACCGCCTCCGGCTGGTCGGGATCGAGCGGCCGGTTGCCGGACGCCAGCCGCGCGGGCAGCGAGCCGAACATGCCGGGGCCGGGAAGCTGGCGGTTGGGTGAGAAGTAGGCCTCGCCGGCGGGCACCTGATTCCAGTTGCGGGAAAAATAGGGAATCTCGCCGCCGGAATCGATCTGGAACGTGTTGCCCTCGTCCGGCTTGTTGATGTAGGGGCCATCGTAGGTGGTGGCGATGCCGTTGTCGAAGTCGCCGGTGGTCTGGAACAGGGCGGCCGGCAGCTCGGCGCCGCCGTCACGCGGGCGCAGCACGGGAAAGTTGGGCCGCCGGGAGCCGTCGTAGTTGGCATGGGGCACCAGGCGCTGGTCGCCGGGGGGGAAGTAGTTGGTTTGCCAGGGTTGGTTGGCGCCCGAGCTGCCGGTGATGTGGCTGCGGATGGCGGTGGCGCGGTCGGTGTTGAAGTAGGCGGTGGTGGGAACGAACACGCCAGCCGGCACATGATGCGAGGCGGCGGTCAGGCGATAGTCGCCATGATAGGGTGCCAGGCTGCGGAAGGTGTCCTCCGGACGGATGATGGTGCCCTGGCTGTCAAACGGGCGGCCCCAGACGTATTCGAGCCGGCCGAAGCCGTTGGCCAGCCCCAGTCCGGGGCCGTTGCGGTTCAGCGACCACCAGTTTTCCGGCACCGTCTCGCGGCTCTGGCCATCGGTGGACACATGCCGGGACGCGGTGGTCTTGAGTTCCGGCAGCGGGAAGTTGGCGGCCGGGAAATGCAGTTCGATGGTCTGCACCAGCTGGCGGTTGCCGGTGTAGCTGGTGCCGCCGTAGATGCGCACCTCGATTCTCTCGGGCCCTTCGAACTCGACGTAACCGCGGGTGGCGTCCACGGTCACCGGGGCACTGACAAGGCCGAATTCACGGCTGCCCCGGGTGTCGGCCGGCATCGAGCCGCGCGCCGGGACGCGGCGGTTCTTGAGGAATCCGCGGTAGCCGGCGCCGGCGCCCCAGGGGTGCAACCCCCAGCACTGGAACGCCGGGTCGTCGGTGTCGATCGCCACCAGCGAGGGGATCTCCATCGGCTGGCCGTCGATGGTGAAGGTGCCGCCGAATTGTTCCACCTCGATGGAGAAGTCGGGCCGGATCTGGGTCCAGCCGTGGGACGCGCAGAACCATTCGAAGACCAGCATCATCTGGATCCGGCGCTCACCCTCCTCGAGCGGTTGGTTCTCATCGAGCATCAGGTTGCGGTCGGGGCCGCTGGCGACGTTGCTGCGAACCGACCATGTGTTGCCCGGATTGCCATCGGCGCAGGCGATGAGGAGAATGCCCGCTTCAGAGATGGTGTAGAACCGGCCGAACCCCATGTGCGAGGTCTGGTCCTGGCCGGCCGGCGGGTAGCTGTCGCCCAGCCCTGCCGGCACCCGCAGCGGCACCACTTCGCCGTGGCCCTTCCACCCATAGGTGTCGCTGTTGTGCCGGCGGCCCTTGGTGAACTGGACCTGCTGGTGGTTGAGCGTGTTGTAGCGGGTCGGCTGCAGGTTGTCGTCGTAGAGGTTGCTCGAGCGCACGTAGTCGAGCATCTGCACCAGCAGCTGGTCGCGGTCGCGCGCGCCGAGATTGTCCACCAGCCGGCCGCCGTAGCCGGGCAGCGGCTGGTTGCTCAGCCGTTGCAGGTAACGCAGCAGTTCGCGGTTGCGCGCGATGCCGGTCCAGTCGGCGGTGGGGCTGCGGTTGTCGCTGCGCTGGAAGCCATAGAAGTGGCGCGCGCCACCGATCGAGGAGCAGAACCGGATCAGGTTGTCATAGCCGGTCCGCAGCGCGCGCCCCTGGGAGTCGGTGGCATCGACGTGGGTCGGCCACACGGTGACGCGCGGGCTGCCGAACAGGTTCAACTCCGGCGCCCGGCTGTTGCCGGTGAGAAAGAACCGGCTGCGCGCCAGCAGGTCGTGATCGAGCAGGTCGTGGGGCCGACGATCGGGTTGGAACAGGAACTCGTCGAGGTTGGCATACAGGCGCTCGCTGCCGGGAATCAGGCCGGTCGATTCGCTGACGGTGCTGGTGCCGCCACGGGAGCCGCCGGTGGCGATGCGCGGCACCAGCTCGTAGATGCGCTCCTTGTCGTCCGGACTGACAAAGCGGCGGCTGCCGGAAAACAACACCGGCGCCAGCGAGTTCATCGCCGGGTGGCCGGGGTAGCGCTGGTATTCGCGCTGGGCTGGCTGTCGGGCGGCGTAGGCGCGGTCCTGCAGCACCTGGCTCTGGTTCGGTCCCTGGTTGGTCAGGTGGGCGGAGAAGGCCCGGGGCGTGTCCCAAGCCGTGGGTTCGGAGGCGGTGTTGACGTGCAGCTTGGCGGTTTCGTCATCGGTCCAGTAGGCCACCCTGGCGATGATCGGATTGTCCTCCCCGGGCTGGCCGGACCCGAGGTAGCGGCCACTTTCGTCGCCGGGACCGAAATTGCCGTCGGCCAGCACATACAACCAGCGCACCGGCATCGGCGCCCGCAGCCCCAACGGGTCGGCGCCCAGACGCACGCCGGGAAACGAGGGATCGACCGAGAACCCGTCGACCGGATCGTGGCCGTCGATCGCCACCGCGGCGCGGGGGTCGAGGATGGGGAACACGGCGCGATCGTCGCTGACAACCGGTTCGTTGAGATCGACCCAGCGCGCCGGCAGGTCGCGCCAGTTGGTCGGGGGCTGGTCGCCGAGCAGGCCCGCTTCGTCCGCTACCGTCAGGCTGTCGGCCGAATACAGCCGGTGTCCGGCGACGAACCGGCCGTCGCTGCCGTAGCGGCGCAGCGCTCCCGGTTGGGAAATCCACA
>SKLO01000386.1 GCA_007123195.1 Verrucomicrobiales bacterium
ATCAGCGCGCGGAAGCCAGAAGTCGCGGCCCGAGGGACAACCACGGGCACGGGGGCAGGGAAATCGGCAACGGATCGGTGGTCGGCGGCATGCATGGGGGTGTTCGGTCTCCAGGTTTGACCGACCATCAACCCGCCGAGGGGCCTTGATCAAGCGGTTCGGTCCGCCCGTGCAGCCGTCGCCGGAGACGGCTGTCCGAGGTCCGAGGCGACTAGCTGTCTTCGTTGATGATGACCAGACCGGCGCAGTCCAAGGTGCTGCGCACGGCGATGCA
This sequence comes from Verrucomicrobiales bacterium, assembly GCA_007123195.1. Classification (GTDB taxonomy): domain Bacteria; phylum Verrucomicrobiota; class Verrucomicrobiia; order Verrucomicrobiales; family SKLO01; genus SKLO01. The sequence goes on from SKLO01000386.1 coordinate 275, forward strand.
GGGCGCATGGCCCATGCCGCCTGGTGACCCCGCGTGCCGGCATATAATGTCTGTCCCTTTGTTCTTTGTCGCGCGAGCCCGCATCCGCCGTCAGCCGCCCGTCAGCCACCCGCCGGGCCGCGCCCGGTCGGCGGCGTGGATCTGAAATCCGGGTTGCAAGCCGCCACGGCTAAGCGAGGTTGGCCGCCCTCGTGGTTTTGCCGGATCGCGGTGGGACCGCCCCGGCGGCCGACCAGCCGGACCGTGGCCTGCGTTGCGCCGCGTCCTGCCTCCCGGCCCGGGACCAGTCTGGCAACCGACCGCGCCGGGCCGGGCCGATCCAACGGGGGCTGACACCATGAGCCGAATCAAGAGCGTCAAGGGCTTTCGCGATTTCTACCCGCACGAATGCGCGGTGCGCAACCACGTGTTCGGCACCTGGCGCCAGGCGGCCCGGCGTTGCGGCTTCGTCGAATACGAGGTGCCGATGGTCGAAAGCACCGACCTCTACCGGCGCAAGAGCGGCGACGAGATCACCCGCCAGTTGTTCTGCTTCGAGGACAAGCGCGGGCGCGAACTGTCGCTGCGGCCCGAGATCACCCCGAGCCTGGCGCGCATGGCCGCCGCCCGCCAGCGCGACTTCCGCAAGCCGCTCAAGTGGTTCGAGATCGGCAACTGCTTCCGCTACGAGGAACCCCAGCGCGGACGCACGCGCGAGTTCTACCAGTTCAATGCCGACATCCTCGGCGAAACCGACGTCGCCGCCGATGCCGAGCTGATCGCGCTGGCCATCGCCACCATGGTCGACCTCGGCTTCCCCGACGACGCCTGGACCGTGCGCCTCAGCGACCGCCGCCTGTGGGACGGCTTCCTGCGCGCCCAGGGGGTCGATGCCGGTCACACCGCCGCGTTCCTGCAGGTGATCGACAAGCTCGAGCGCGTGCCGGCCGAGGTGTCGGAGCCGCAGTTGCAAGCGCTCGGCACCTCGCTGGAGGCGGTGCGCGAATTCATGGGCCGCGGCGAGTCCCTGCTCGATGCCAGCGACGACAGCGCCGCCGACCTGGCCCGCCTGCGCCAGCTGCTCGATGCCCGCGGTTTGTGGAAGCACGTGACCCTCGACGCCGGCATCGTGCGCGGCCTGGCCTATTACACCGGCGTCGTGTTCGAGGTGTTCGATCTGGTGCATGGCATGCGCGCGGTTGCGGGCGGCGGTCGCTACGACGGCCTGTGCGCGCTGGTCAGCGATGGCGCGGTCGACCTGCCGGCGGCCGGATTTGCCATGGGCGACGTGGTGATCACCGACCTGATCCAGGCCACGCCCGCGGCCAATGCGCGGCTCACCGCCCACCTCGCCACCGCGCTGGCGCTGGACGCCTGGGTGGTGATCGCCGACGAGGCCCGGCGCGGCGCGGCGCTGGCCCTGGTCGAGACCCTGCGCAACGCTGGCCTGGCCACCGATTACAGCCTGGTCGCCGCCAAGGTGGGCCGGCAGTTCCAAAGCGCCGAACACGCCCAGGCGCGCGCCGCCGTGGTGGTCGGGGGCGAATACCCGTCGATCACCGTCAAGGACCTCGGCCGCCGCAGCCAGCAGGAAACCACGCCCGAGAACCTCGTCGCCACCGTGCGCGCGGTGCTGGCGTCGACCGACGGCTTCCACGTCGCCGGCGGTTGAGCGGCGCCCGCCATCCTGTCACCCTGTCGCCGGGTTGCAAGCCCGCCACCGCGGCCGCAGTTCTGTTCCTTTGCCTTTCGTTGATCCCACCGATTCCAGTTTGATTTCCAGTTCCGTCAGCCAGCATCAGCCCATGAGTTACCGCACCCACCACTGCAACCAGTTGCGCGCCACCGACATCGGTGCCGAGGTCGTTTTGTCAGGCTGGATCAGCTCCGCCCGCGATCACGGCGGGGTGATCTTCGTCGACCTGCGCGACCGCGAGGGCCTCACCCAGGTGGTGTTCCGGCCCGAGACCAACCCCGAGGCGGCCACGCTCAGCCACAGCCTGCGCGAGGAGGACGTGATCCGGGTCGAGGGTCAGGTGGCGGCCCGGCTTGAGGGCACCGAGAACAGCGCGCTCGCCACCGGCGCCATCGAGGTGGTGGTGAAATCCATCGAGATCCTCAACAAGGCCGACGTGCTGCCGTTCCAGATCGACCGCGAGCTGTCCAACGAGGATCTGCGGCTCAAATACCGCTACCTCGACCTGCGGCGCCCGCGGCTGGCGCGCAACCTCGCCTTGCGCCATCGCCTGACCAAGCTGGCGCGCGATCACTTCGACGAGCACGGCTTCATCGAGGTCGAGACCCCGGTGTTGTCCAAGAGCACGCCCGAGGGCGCGCGCGATTTCCTGGTGCCCTCGCGGCTCAATGCCGGACGATTCTACGCCCTGCCGCAGGCGCCCCAGCAATACAAGCAGCTGCTGATGGTGGCCGGCGTGGAGCGCTACTTCCAGATCGCCCGCTGCTTCCGCGACGAGGACCTGCGGGCCGACCGCCAGCCCGAGTTCACCCAGATCGACGTCGAGGCCTCGTTCACCTCGGAGCAGGAACTGTTCGGCCTGGTCGAAAGCCTGATGGGGCGCTTGTTCAAGGAATCGCACGGGGTTGAAATCCCGACTCCGTTCCCGCGCATGACCTACCGCGAGGCCATGGACCGGTTCGGCAGCGACAAACCGGACACCCGCCTCGGCATGGAGATCACCGACGTCGGCGACCTGTTCGCCAACAGCTCGTTCAAGGTGTTCCGCGGCGCGCTCGACGGCGGCGGCGTGGTCCGGGCGATGAACGCCAAGGGCTTCGCCTCCGTCACCACCGGCCAGATCAACCGCCTCACCGAGCTGGCCCAGCAAACCGGCGCCAAGGGGCTCGCCTACATCAAGGTCGAGGACGGCCAGTGGAAATCGCCGATCGTCAAGTTCTTCACCGACGAGGAAAAGGCCGGGCTGGTCGAACGGCTCGGCATCGAGGAGGGCGATTTGATCCTGTTCGGTGCCGACCGCTGGGAGACCGTGTGCGAGGTGCTCGGCCGGGTGCGGCTCGAGGTGGCCGAAATGCAGGGCCTGTTCGCCACCGCCGAGGGCCTGAACTTCCTCTGGGTCACCGATTTCCCCCTGCTCGCCTACAGCGAGGAGGACGCCAGATGGGTGGCGGTGCATCACCCGTTCACCCGGCCGCACGCCGACGACATCGGCGCGCTCCGCGAGGGCCGCTACCACGAAGTCCGCGCGCGCGCCTACGACGTCGTGCTCAACGGCTACGAACTCGGCGGCGGCAGCCTGCGGATCCACGAGCGCGAGCTGCAACAGCTGATGTTCAACGCGCTTGGCATCGACGAGGACGAGCAGGCGGAGCAATTCGGCCACATCCTCGACGCCTTCCGCTTCGGCGCCCCGCCCCACGGCGGCATCGCGCTCGGGCTCGACCGCATCATCATGCTGGCGGCCAACGAGGACAGCATCCGCGAGGTGATCGCGTTTCCGAAAAACAACCGCGGCCAGGAACTCATGACCGGCAGCCCGGCGGCGGTGGAACCGCGCCAACTGCGCGACCTGCGCATCGCCAGCACCGCCAAACCGGCCGACGCCGGTGGTGCCGGTGGTGCCGG
>SKLO01000423.1 GCA_007123195.1 Verrucomicrobiales bacterium
CCGGCTTCCGCCTGCGCCAGGGCTCCGGCGGACAAGGGGGCTGGGCGCTCCCGGGGAAAAGCCGGACCGTTGGAACGTTGGAAACCAAGGGTCATCGCTCCGACTCCCCATGGCCCCCAAGCTCCAATCACCGTGCCAAGCGCGGATGGTCTTCGCGCAGCCACCTCGCCTCGCGGGTGGGCCGTTCGGTCAGATCGGTCCGAAGGCTTCCAGCAGATCAATCAGGTGCTCGCGCAGCCCGGGGCAGCGCCCTTTGCAACAGGTTGCGGGTGATGCGCTGGACCCGGGCATCGGGGCCGTGGGGACGGCTCCAGTGCGACCACGGGATCATGTGCCCGGGCGGCGACGACAAGCCCTGGGCCCAGAAAATGGTGGCGGCATTGAAGACGAAGTTGTCCTTCGGTCCCGGAAAAATCGTCGCCGTCCACTCCGACGGCCGGGTGCCGCCGGCCCACACCGTGCCGCGCCCCACCACCTCGATGCCGGGGATGTCCGCCGGCGCGCCGTGATGCTCCCAACCGACCAGTCCGGGGATGGAGTCGCCCTGCTTCATCCCGGTGCCCTCGAAGATCCAGTGGTCTGGCCGGGTGCAGGTCCAGTCGCCGCCGCCGTTGAACGGAATCACCGTGCGCGCCCCGATGATCAGGCTTTCGTCGGGGCCGGTGCGCGCGTAATCGCCGCCCCACAGCCCCTCCTGCATGGCCACCTCGTCGTCGGTCAGGCCGCTGTAATGGCCCTCGCGGGTGATGATGCGGCGCGGGCGGCCGCCGGCGGAGTCGGTCAGCGGACTGTCACAAAACACCGCATTGCCCGTCAGCCACAGCACGTTGACCCCCTCGTCAATGGCCTGCCTGACAGCGCGATACTGGCGCAGGTCCCAGTATTCATCGTGACCGACACTGATAAAACTCCGGCACCGGGTCAGCGCCGCGGGCTCGACGCAGTCGCTGTTGGAGCAGTAGGTCACGTCGTAACCCTGCTGCTCCAGCCAGTAGGCAAGGGGGAACTCAAAACACAGCCATTCCCCGCTGCCGACCGATTGGGGGTTCTGATAAATCTGCGGGTAACGGCCGTAGGGGCGGTCGAAGCTGGCCGCCACATGGCGCGCCTGGGCGCCGCGCGGGTCGGTGTAGAGCGAGTAATCGTCGGGCCAGCGGTTGTAGGCCTGCCAGGTGTTGTCGCTGCACTGCAGCAGGATGTCGGCCGGGCGGTCGTCGCGCACGATGAACACGACGTAACTCTGCCAGTAGGGCCGGCCGGCCGTCTCCGGCACCGTGGTCAGCCGGCCGAGGTAGACCCCACTGACCCAGTCGTCGGGGATGGTGATCTCCGCGGCGGGCTGCCAGCGGCAGGCGCGCAGGCGCTGATCCTCCACCGGCGGATCCGGCTGGGGTTGTCCCGGCAGCGGACCGAGCACCTGCATCAGCCTGGCGCCGGCCCCGCCATAGTAGCCGGTGCGGAAAATCTCGATCGTGAAAGGCACCGGCTCGCTGGTGCTGACCATGATCGACAAGGTTTCACCGGCCGCCACCGACTGGTGGGAGCAGTAGCCCTCGATGAACGGCGAGCGGAACCCCGCCGTGCCGTCGAGCCGCACCCGGGTCAGCTGCCAGTCATCGGCCCCGGCCTGGCGGTTCTCACGGGCAATCAGACGGGGTTGGCGCGCGGCCGCCGGCGAGGCGGTGGCGGGTCGCCCCATCGCCGGCAGCGAGGCGGCGGCCAGGGCGCCCGCGCCATGTCGAAGAAACCGACGCCGGCCCGGGTCACGGGGGAAAGAGCAATCCATCATGAGGTGGGGGGCTGGTCGCGTTGGCTACATGGTGGCGCAACGACAGACCCATGTAGCACAACAAGACCCGCCCGGGTTGTCAAGAGTGGCGCAGGCATCACAACCGCCCGGCGACGCGATTTCACGCTGATAGTTTCAGGAATGCCGCGGGTGACAGAGCCCTGACCGGGGAATGCCGGTAGTCGGACAAATTGCGGGTGATGATGAAGTCGGCGCCCCAGGCGAGGGCGGCAGCCGATTGAAACGCATCCTCGATGTCGCGCATGGGGAGCGCGAGAGCGCGTTTGGCCTCGGCGGTGCCGACCGTGGCCACGGCAACAATGGTCAGAAGCTGCTCCAGAAATGGCCGCCCGGAGTCCTTGAGAAGATAGGCGCAGTTGGTCAGCGAATGCCACGCCACGGCGGCGGTGCCTCCGGCTTCCGCCCAGCGCAACACGTCGGCACTGGCAGTCAAGTGCGGAGCCCGGGCCAACGCCACGTCAAGCAGCACATCACTATCGAGCAGCACCTTCATTTCTTGATGTGTCTTGACGCCAAGGCATCGTAGAGCGGATCGGTGCCGGCAGCGGGTGATCGCAAGGTCGACGACCCGATCATCCGGTCGACCACGGAAGTCTTCGCCGGGGAGACGGCCGACTCCAGCAGGGTCTCGATCAAGCCGGAGACACTGGTTTTACGTGCGCGCGCCTGACGCTTCGCGCGCTGGTGAATCGCCGGATCCAGAGTGATGGTGACACGGGACTTCATGAGTATGCATTTTATCAATTGATACATACTTGTCAAGTGACGCGACCATACCAGCATCGTGGAGGGATGCCATCGACGGTCTGCCAGCCCAGCACTCGGGCGGGTCCGGCGACAAGGCCCGCGACACCAAACGTTGCCACAACGCTGGCACCCCTCCAGGGTGCAATCATGGGGGGCGGATAATCCGGTGGTGTCGCTACGCTCAACCACCGGCTACCGGCTGTGATGCCTCCGGCATCAGCACTGACCATCGGTCATCGATCATCGGTCAACCGACCACCGACCACTGACCACTGATCACTGCCTCTTGGGGCATGAGGATTTCCAGTGACTCGCCATTCGCAGGGCAGACAGGAATGTCTACCCCACTCTGCCTGCCGGCTTGAGATTTACCGGATGTCGGACGCTCCTGTCACTGTCACTGCCACCGCCAACGACCTTGGCGGTGGCCTCAGGGGCTCGGCGTGGCGTCGGCCGCAACAGGGGAAGGCGCTCGGACTGCGCGAAGCTCGATCCCGGAGGGATCCAAAACGGTAGCCGGTGGTTGAGCCCGCACCGCGGGCGACACCACCGGTCTTGCCCCCCTCAAAGCAACATCCTCCCGAGAAACTTGAAATGTTCCCTGGTGAAGGGTGTGCGCCTTCTTCGAATGACGAGTGACGATTGTTGATTTTTGAATTCAAAATGGACCGAGGGGCATCTCTCGGGTCCTTAGCCGAGCCGATTCAGTCGCAGTGCCCGCGGCCGGGGCAACGCGCCCCGCCCGATCAAAGCCAAAGCGCAAGCCCGGAGGCCACTTCAAAAATCAGCAATCAACAATCGTCACTCGTCAATCAATCTCCAGACCGACCTGACTCTCACGTCACCGACATCATTGAGCGCATCGGATCGCGTTTAAATGTCCACGTGGACCGAGAGTCCCTGGTCTCCGCCCTCTCCAAGCGCGTCACGCGGCAAGACCGATTCGCCCGCACCGGCAAAAACACTTTTGCCCTCTTCAAAGCCGATGACCCGACCGGATGACGTCCATGAACCTGGATTGGAAATTGGAGATTGGAGATTGGATCCTGATGACGAACCACCTGGCAATGTCGGGTGGCTCACCCGACTTCCCGACGGAATCTACGCAACGAATCCCCTCACCCCTCACCCGCCCGTGGTCTTGCCCGCCAAGGGAAGGCACTCGGACGGCGCGAAGCCCGATCCCGGAGGGATCCAAGACGGTAGCCGGTGGTTGAGCCCGCATCGCGGGCGACACCACCGGTAACCTCCCCAACAGAATGCATCCTGAAGGGATGCCATCGGCGCGGC
>SKLO01000611.1 GCA_007123195.1 Verrucomicrobiales bacterium
CGCCCGTGGTTGACATTCTCTTTCCCCTGATCGGCGGCCTCGGCATGTTCCTGCTGGGCATGGCGCTGCTGACCGACGGCCTCAAGGCGTTCGCCGGATCGGCGCTGCGCTCGGCGCTCGGCCGTCTGACCGGCAGCCCGCTGCGCGCGTTCACCGCCGGCGCCACGGCCACCGCGCTGGTGCAGTCGTCCAGCGCCACCACGGTCGCCGTGATCGGTTTTGTCAGCGCCGGCCTGCTGACGTTTCCCCAAGCGCTGGCGGTGGTGTTCGGCGCCAGTCTCGGCACCACCGGCACCAGCTGGATTGTGTCAGGGGTGGGACTGAAGATCAGCGTCGGCCTGTATGCCCTGCCAATCGTCGGCGTCGGCGCCTTCATGCGCCTGACCGCCCGCGGACGCTGGCGCGAACTGGGCACCGCCGTGGCGGGCTTCGGCCTGATCTTCGTCGGCATCGACGTGCTGCAGGACGGCATGGGCCAGGTGGCTGCGTCATGGGACCTGCGGCGACTGCCCTCAACCGGCATCGGCGGCCACCTGCTGGGCATGTTGATCGGCGCCGTCATGACGGTGCTGATGCAGTCGTCCAGCGGCGCGGTGGCCACCACCCTGACCGCCTACCACAGCGGCGCGATCGGCTTCGAGCAGGCCTCAAGCCTGGTGATCGGTGCGGCGGTGGGCACCACCGTCACCGGCATGCTGGCGGCCATCGGTGCCGGCGTGCCGGCCCGCCGCACCGCCGCCGCCCACGTCCTGTTCAACCTGGCCACCGGCTTGATCGCGATCATCCTGCTGCCCTTGTTCCTGCGCTGGATCGACTGGTCGCAGGACCGCTACGGGCTCGAGCCGGGCGCCATGAGCCTGGCGGCGTTCCACACCGCCTTCATCGCCCTCGGGGTGGTGTTGTTCCTGCCCTGGGTGAACCGCATTGCACGTTTGATCGAGCGCCTGGTGCCGGACCGCGGACCGGAGTTGACCCGTCACCTCGACCGCACCGTGCTGCACGTGCCGGACATGGCACTGGAGGCGTCCAAGCGCGCGCTGTCGGCCACCGCGGTGGGTTGGTTTGAATGGATTCGCGCCGGCCTGATCGCGGGGCATGAACCCAGCCGCCACCCGGACGAGATCGAGTTGCGCCGCGCCCTCGGCGACATCGAGCAGTTCCTGGCCCGGGTACCCAACATCAACCACAACCCGCGCCTGCTGCCGGAACGGGTGGCCCAGGTCCATGCCCTCGATCACCTGACCCGGCTGGCGTCGCGCTGGCGCCAATGGCCGGGGCTGCGCGAGCCCCTGACCGACCACGAGATGGCGGCGGCGGTGACCAAGGCCTGCGGCATCCTGCGCCTCGCCGCCGACGGCCTTGCCAAGGGCGCGCCCGAAGGCTGGAGCGAGCAGGTGGCGAAGGAATCCATGGAACTGGCGGACAAGCGGAAGGCCCAGCGATCCGGCGTGCTCGACCAAACCGCCGAGGGCCGCTGGCAACCCGGCCAGGCGCTGCATTACCTCGACGCCATGCGCTGGCTCGACCACGTCTGCTACCATGGCTGGCGCGCCAGCCACTACCTGGCGGCCGGCCCGCTCGAAGCCATCAACGGCACCGGGGACCGAACGGAGCCCGACGCTGCGGATGACGCCGACAGCCCGGCACCACTGCCGACCGAAGACACCGACACCCATCCCGACCGGCCGGACAACCCGGACGAAAAAGCCGGAACCGCCTGATCCAACCCCCTCCAAGTCCGTCTGGAGATTGATTGACGAGTGACGATTGTTGATTGCTGATTTTCGAAGTGGCCTCCGGGCTTGCGCTTTGGCTTTGATCGGGCGAGGCGCGTTGCCCCGGCCGCGGGCACTGCCACTGAATCGGCCCGGCCAACAGCCCGAGAGGTGTCCCTCGGTCCATTCTGAAATCAAAAATCAACAATCGTCACTCGTCATTCGAAGAAAGCGGACACCCTTCACCAGGGAACATTTCAAGTTCCTCGGGAGGATCACGGACCCTATCCCAACTCCTTCAGCATCAGTGTTTATACCCCCGATCCTAGAGGTCAATGGCTTCAGCCTTTCAGCCTTTCAGCCTTTCAGCATTTCAGCTTTTCAGCTTTTCAGCTTTTCAGCTTTTCAGCTTTTCAGCCTTTCCGGGTGTCAATGGCCGTAGACCTGGTCAGGGTCGTAGGCGCGCTGCTGGGTGCGCACCAGCGGCACCGGCGCGGTGGTGTCGGCCGGTTCCTCGCCGGCCACCGGCAGGCGCCGTGAGAAGCAACTGCGGAAACCGGCGTGACAGCAACCGGGCCCGACCTGCTCCACCCGCAACACCAGCGCGTCCTGATCGCAGTCGACCAAAATCTCGTGGATCTTCTGGGTGTGCCCGCTGGTCTTGCCCTTGTGCCACAACTGGCTGCGGCTGCGGCTCCAGTAAACCACCTCCCCCAACACCAGGGTCTGCCGCAGCGCCTCCTCGTTCATGTGCGCCACCATCAGCACCTCGCCGCTGCGATGGTCCACCGCAACGGCCGTCAACAGCCCGTTGGCGTCAAACTTGGGCGCGAACTCCAGACCCAGCTCCACCTTGGAACGGTCGTCGCGCGGGGCGAATCGAATGGCATCAGCAGCGATCATGACTACGCGGCGGTCACCAGCACGCGGAAGTCGCGCCCGGAGCCGACCGGTCGGCACGCTACCCGCCCGACCGCCCGGGTGCCAGTGAAAAACCGGGTCCGGTCAGACCAACCCGCCCCAATCTGACCGCGTTGTGACCGGAAACCGGCAGTTTCCGGGTGACGACTCCCCTATCCTACACTAAGCCAATACCCATGATTCGAGTCACCCCGCTTCGTCATTGCTCCACTCCCGCCCGCGCCGCCAGCGCGCGCGTGCTGGCCACTGCCACCGTCACCATCACCGCCATCGCCCTGGCCATGCCACCGCTGCCGGCCACGGCCGACTGGCCCGCCTTCCGCGGTCCGTCCCACGACGGCACCGCTCCCGAGGTGCCACCGTTCAGCGGCGAGTTCACCACCGTCTGGACCGCGCCCACCGAACTCGGCTTCAGCAGCTTCTCGGTCGCCGACGGCCGCGCCTTCACGCTGGTGCTGCGCGAGATCGAGGGCAACCCGATGGAAGTCTGCGTGGCCCTGAACGCCGCCACCGGCGAGGAATTGTGGGCCGCACCGCTGGGCCTGGCGCGCTACGACGGCGGCGGCAATGACGGCACCCGCGACAACCGCGGCGGCGACGGGCCGCGCTCCACGCCGGTGATCGACGGCGACCGCGTGTTCGTGATCGATGCCCAGTTGGCGGTTCATTGCCTGCAGGCGGACAGCGGCGACCTGGTCTGGCAGCGCGACCTGGTGCGCGACCACAACGGCCGCAACATCCGCTGGCAGAACGCGGCCTCGCCTTTGATCCTGGACGGACGGATGTTCGTGGCCGGCGGCGGCGACGGCGAGGCGCTGATGGCGCTCGACATCAACAACGGCGAGGTGATCTGGAGCGGCGAGGACGATTTGATGACCCATGCCACGCCGGTGCCGGCCGTCATCCACGGCGTGGAGCAGGTGGTCTTCTTCACCCAAAGCGGCCTGGTGGCGGTGGTGCCGGACGATGGCGAGGTGCTGTGGCGCGCGCCCTACCGGTTCAATGTCTCCACCGCGGCCTCGCCGGTGGTGTGGGAGGACATTGTCTACTGCTCGGCCGGCTACGGCGTCGGCGCCGGCGCGTTCAAAATCAGCCGCGACGGCGATGACTGGAGCGCGGAGGAACTGTGGCGCGCCGACAACCGGCTGTTCAACCACTGGAGCACGCCGGTGGTGGTCGATGGCTACCTGTATGGCATGTA
>SKLO01000454.1 GCA_007123195.1 Verrucomicrobiales bacterium
GGCCTGATCGCATCGCCGATCTCCATCACGCATCCCCCCAGCGCCCAGTTCACCGCAGGCTAGCCGACGCAACGCCGTGGGTTGGGTTGTCATCCGAACAGGGCGTGGTCACCGCCCGCCCTCCGGCAGCGGCACCTGGCGGGGGTGCATCAGGTAGGCGATCAGATCGCGCGCCTGGTCTTCGGTCAGGGCGTCGATGATGCCGGCCGGCATCAAGGACACGCCGAGGCCCTGCACCGACTCCACCTCTTGTTCGCGCACGGTCAGGGTTTCGGCCGGGGTTTGAATCCAGACGTTGCCGCCGCCGGCGTCGGAGACCATTCCGGTGACCACCCGGCCGTCGGCCAGGGTCACCAGCGAGGCCTCGAACTCGGGCGTCACGATCGCGCTGGGGTCGAGCATGTTGTCCAGCAGGTATTCCAGATTGCGCCGGTCGGAGCCGGTGAGGTCGGGGCCGACGTTCCTGCCCTCGCCATACAACTGGTGGCAGCTGGCGCAGACCATCTGATACACCAGACGGCCGTTGGGCAGGTCGGCCGCGGCCAGGGCCTGTTCGTCGAGCTGCTCGCGCCAGCGCTGTTTGGCCTCCTCCACGCCGGCGTCCGGGCCGGTCAGCTCCTGCCAGTGGAGTGCCAGTGCCGCCGTCACCTGCTGGTCGTCGAGCAGCCGCAGCTGGCGCAGGTGCCAGGCCGACAACGCCGTCTTGTCAATCCGACCGCCATCGATCGCCTCCATCAGTGCGCGCGCATACGCCGGACGGCTGCTGAGCGTGTCCAGCGCCGCCTCGCGGGCGGCCGGGCTCAGCTGGTTGAACCGGCGGATCACCGCCTCGGGGGTCTGCTCATGGTCATACACCGCCAGCGCCCGCAGCACCTCGGTCTCGATCGCGCGGTCGTTGACCATCTCGAACAACATCGCCGGCAGGTCCTCGACCCGCGCCTGCGCCAGCGCCCGCAGCGCCTGGCGGCGCGCCAGCGGATCGGCGTCGCGACGGCGCACCAGCTGCTCCAACGAATCAAGCGCGCGGCCGTCGCCGAACAACGCCGCCAGCTCGTCGATGGCGGCATTGATCCGGTCGTCGCCGCGGCCGTTGTCCCGCCACGCCGCGGTCAACCCGTCCCAGCCCTCCGGCGCGTCGGCCGCGGCGCGGCCGCGCATGCCGTCGCGCATGCCTTCCAGCACGTCAGCCACCCGTCCGGCGTCGTCGCCGGCGGCCGCGGCGGCGGCCACAAGCAGGTCCACCCACTCGGGCGAATCGTCCAGCTCGCTGGTCAGCCGGCGGCTGATCGACCGCCGCAGCAGCGGCAGGCGGGACGCCGTCAGCAGCTCGATCGCGGCGTCGGCATCGGCGGTCACCAACGGCTCCAGGGTGTGCCACAGCAGCACCGGCAGGTTGGCGTCGTCGGCGTCCTGTTCGTTCTGTGCCAGCACGGCGGCCAGGTCGCGCGCCGGTGCGGACGGCAACCGGCGCACGCCCGCTGCCAGATAGAGCCGCACCAGGCCGGACGGGTCGTTGGCCGCCAGTTGTTTCAGGGCACCGACGGTTTCCGGCGCCAGCGGTTCACCCTTGCCGTTGCCCGCCAGTTCCTCCAGCAGCAGGCGCACCGCCCATACCCGCAGCGCCTCGTGTTCCTCGTCGAACAGCGACCGCAGGAACGCCTGCTCCAGCGGCGCCGCGGCCGCCAGTGCCCACAGGGCCCGCAGCCGCACCGGCACCGGCTTGTCGCGATCGGCCAACAGGGCCAGCAGCAACCCGGGCGTGCCGTCGTCCATGCGGCCGGCGAACCCCCGCTCCTGCAGCGTCAGCAGCGCCCCGCGCCAATGCCAGGAGTTTTCGTGCGTGAGCATCGCCGCCAGCTGGGCGTCCTTCAGATCATCCACCGTTGGCGGCTTGGCCCCGGCGCGGGCGGGCTCGCCGTGGGCGAAACGGTAGAGCCGGCCCGAGTTGCGGTGGACGCCGTCGTGGTTGTGGCAATCGCCGGTGTCCGACCAGTCGGACACCAGCACGGTGCCGTCGGCCATGGTGCGCAACTCCATGCCGCGGAACCAGGGATCGCCGCTTTGCAACATGTCAGGCTCGTGCAGTCCGGTGAAGCCGGCGCCGTGGCGCTCGAGCCGCTCGACGTTGACCCGGCGGCCGTGGAAATTGAGCGTGTAGAGCTTGTGCCGCATGTCCGCGGGCCAGTTGTCGCCCTGATAGATCAGGCAGCCGATGTGGGCGTGGCCGCCGCCCAGTTCGTCGGTGGACGGGTCGTTCAGCCGCGTCTCGCTCCAGCCCTTGCCGACATCGAAGTGGTAGTGGTCGGCGGTCTGCTGCAGCAGGGTGTAGAGGTGGGGGTTGGCGTGGGTGCCATACATGCGCTCGCCGTGGCCGCCGGGGATCACGTGCCACAGATGACCGATCACGGTGTTGGTCAGGAACCACTCGCCGTGGCGGTCGTAGTCCATGCCCCAGGGGTTGGTGCCGCCGCGCCAGACGACCTCGATCCGGTGGTCGACCGGGTGGACCCGCCAGATGGAGCAGTTGAGTTCAAGGCGCTCGCCGTCCGCCGCCCCGGGCCGGCCGATGAACGAGGTGTCCTGGATGCCGTGGCGGCCATACAACCAGCCGTCCGGCCCCCACATCAGGCCGTTGGCCACGTTGTGCCTGACATTGCCCACCACGAACCCGTCGACCACCGCCACCGGTTCGCCGTCCGGCCGCAGTTCGCCGCCCTCGTCGGTCCACGGGATGAACCACAACACCGGCGGCGCCAGCGCCCACACCCCGCCGTGACCGATTTCGACGCTTGTCAGGCGATGGCCCTGGTCCCAGAACACGGTCTTGCGGTCGGCCACGCCGTCGCGGTCGGTGTCCTCCAGCACCACGATCCGGTCGCGCAATTCCTCGTGCCAACCGATCGCCCGATCGGAGTAGGTGTAATTCTCCACCACCCACACCCGGTCGCGCCGGTCGATCTTCAGGTCGATCGGCTGCCGCACCATCGGTTCGGCGGCGTAGACGTTGGCGGCGAAATCCGCGGGCAACTCAAACGACGCCAGCGCTTCCTCCGCCGGCATCGGTGCCTGGCCGTCGCGCTGGCTGTCGTAGGGTTCCGGCGGGGTCGACGCCGCCCGACTTGAAAAGCCCGCCTGCCACAGCACCAGCACCAGCACCAGGGCCAGGACCCAGGAGTTCAAGGTGGCGAGGGCAAGCGGGCGAAGCGGCGGCGCGATCTTGCGGGATTGGGGCAGGGTGTGAAACAACATCGATCCGGTGGTGGGGAATACGGTGCGGCAAGCCGGACCATTTCCGCCAATTGGCGTCAATGGCGTCAATGGCCCGCGCCCAGTGAACCCGCGGCTGCAGGCCGGCGCAACCTTGAAGCGATGGGAGGCCTGAAGGAAAACCGGTGGTATCGCTTCGCTCAACCACCGGCTACCGGCTGTGATGCCTCCGGCATCGAGGTCGCGTGTGCCACTGGTAACTGGCAACGGGCAGCCAGGAAGGCCTGCCCCCTTCTGCCTGACGGCATTTGGCGCGGACGATTCTGGTCGTCAGGCCCACCAGCGTTCCGCCTTGACTCAGCGTATCTGTCGTCCTTGTTCTTGGCGACGCCACCACCGCCGGTTTGCCATTTGAACCCATGTTGGATTCACCACCTTCCCGAACCAACGACACCACGCCCGCCGAATCGCCGGGCGTGGCCGACGGGCTGGCGCCAGAGACCCTCGACGAGGTGCGCTGGTTCCGGCTCAAGACCGCGGAGGCGACCGAGCGCCTGCAGGTGGATCCGGCGCGCGGACTCGACCCGGACGAGGCCCGGCGCCGCGCCGAGGTGTTCGGCGAGAACGCCA